>NZ_JBJHAH010000030.1:0-49064 GCF_054050915.1 Modestobacter sp. SYSU DS0875
GTGGGGCGTTGTACTGGACGGCGGCGACGGGGGTGCGGGCGGTGCTCAGTGGCCCGGTCCGGGACGCGTGGGCGCGGACGGGCTGGGAGAACGGGGCGCTGGGCTATCCGGTCAGCGACACGGTGTGCACGTCCTCGGAGTGTTCCCAGCGGTTCCAGTTCGGTTCGATCAGCGCACCCCAGGGCGGCGCGGTGGTCGTCCGCATCGGCTGACCGGCCCGCGCCCTGCCGCCGTGGTCAGCCGGCGTCGGTGATCGTGCAGATCACCGCGCCGCTGGTCACCGATGCGCCGACCTCGGCGGACAGGCCGGACACGGTGCCCGCCTTGTGCGCGGTGATCGGCTGCTCCATCTTCATCGCCTCGAGCACCACGATCAGGTCACCGGCGGCGACCGTCGCGCCGTCCGCCACCGCCACCTTCACGATCGTGCCCTGCATCGGTGCGGTGAGGGAGTCGCCGGAGGCCGCCTGGGCACCGTGACCGCCGCTGCGCCGGCGGGGCTTGGCGCCGCCGGCCGCTGCGGCACCGCCGCCGGCGGCGAGCCCGGCCGGCAGGGACACCTCGAGGCGCCGTCCACCGACCTCCACCACGACGGTCTGCCGCGGCTCCTCCTCGGCGCCCTCGGCCGGCGCGGCGGACCAGGGCGGCACCTGGTTGTCCCACCCGGTCTCGATCCAGCGGGTGTGCACGCGGAACGGTTCGCTGGTGAACGCCTCGTCCCGGACGACGGCGCGGTGGAACGGGAGCACGGTCGGCATGCCCTCGACGACCAGCTCGTCCAGCGCCCGGCGGGCCCGCTGGAGCGCCTCGGTGCGGGTGGCGCCGGTGACGATCAGCTTGGCCAGCATCGAGTCGAAGGCCCCGGCCACCTCGCCGCCGGCCTCGACCCCGGAGTCCCAGCGCACGCCCGGGCCCTGCGGCACCTGCAACCGGGTGACCGGGCCGGGGGCGGGCATGAAGTTCCGCCCGGCGTCCTCGGCGTTGATCCGGAACTCGATGCTGTGCCCGCGCGGGGCCGGGTCCTCGGTGATCTCCAGCGGCAGGCCCTCGGCGATCCGGAACTGCTGGCGCACCAGGTCGATGCCGGAGGTCTCCTCGGTGACCGGGTGCTCGACCTGCAGGCGGGTGTTCACCTCCAGGAAGGAGATCGAGCCGTCGGCGCCGACGAGGTACTCGACGGTGCCGGCCCCGGAGTAGCCCGCCTCGCGGCAGATCGCCTTGGCCGAGGAGTGGATGCGCTCGCGCTGCTCCTCGGTGAGGAACGGCGCGGGGGCCTCCTCCACCAGCTTCTGGTTGCGCCGCTGCAGCGAGCAGTCCCGGGTGCCCACGACGACGACGTTGCCGTGGGTGTCGGCCAGCACCTGCGCCTCGACGTGCCGCGGCTGGTCCAGGAACCGCTCGACGAAGCACTCGCCGCGCCCGAACGCGGAGACCGCCTCCCGGACGGCGGAGTCGAACAGCTCGGGGATCTCCTCGATCGTCCGGGCCACCTTCAGGCCGCGCCCACCGCCACCGAAGGCGGCCTTGATCGCCACCGGCAGCCCGTGCTCGCGGGCGAAGGCGACCACCTCGTCGGCGTCCGCGACCGGGTCCTTGGTGCCGGGGACCAGCGGCGCCCCGGCCCGGGTGGCGATGTGCCGCGCGGCGACCTTGTCACCGAGGTCGACGATCGCCTGCGGCGAGGGGCCGATCCAGGTCAGGCCTGCCTCGATGACGGCCTGCGCGAAGTCGGCGTTCTCGGAGAGGAAGCCGTAGCCGGGGTGGACGGCGTCGGCGCCGGACCGGCGGGCGGCGTCGATGACCTTGTCGACCACCAGGTAGGAGTCGCCGGGTGTCGTCCCGCCCAGGGCGAACGCCTCGTCGGCGGCACGCACGTGCAGGGCGTCCCGATCGGGCTCGGCGTAGACGGCCACGCTGGTGAGCCCGGCGTCCCGGCAGGCGCGCGCCACCCGCACCGCGATCTCGCCGCGGTTGGCGATCAGGACCTTCTGCACGTTCGTTCTCCCTCGAGAGGCGGGTGGCGGGGTGGAGCGGGTGGGTCAGCGCTGCCAGAGGGTGGTGATCGGCACCCCGAGCGTCGCCAGCTGCGTGCGCAGCAGCGGCAGCGACAGGCCGATCACCGCCGACGGGTCACCCTCGACGCGGCGGACGAACGCCGCGCCCAGCCCGTCCAGGGTGAAGGCGCCGGCGACGGCCAGCGGCTCACCGGTGGCCAGGTAGGCGTCCACCTCGGCGTCGGTGGGCTCGGCGAAGTGGACGACGGTGGAGGAGACCCCGACGTCGCGCTGGGTCACCCGGCCCTCGCGGACGTCGAAGACCGCCTGGCCGGTGTGCAGGACGCCGCTGCGGCCGCTCATCCGCTGCCAGCGCAGCCGGGCGTCGGCGGCGTCCACCGGCTTGCCCAGCGGCTTGCCGCGGAACTCCAGCAGCGAGTCGGCGGCGACGACGAGGGCGTCGGTCTCCTGCCGGGCCACCGCGGTGGCCTTCGCCGCGGCCAGCAGCGCGACCAGCTCACCGACCCGGGGTGCGGTCAGCGAGTCCTCGTCGAACCCGCTGACCACCACCTCCGGGTTCAGCCCGGCCTGCCGCATCAGCTGCAGCCGGGCGGGGGACTGGGAGGCCAGCACCAGGCGGCGGCTCATGCGGACCGCCCCGCGGAGAGCCAGCCACCGGGGCCGGGCTGCAGCGGCCGGCGGTGCAGGGCCGCCGGTGCGCCCCAGGCGCCGACCGGGGTCGGCCGGCGGCGGGGACGGCGGGTGGACAGCGCGGTGAGGACGACGGTGAGCGCGGCCAGCTCGTCGTCCGAGGGATTGCCGGAGAGCACCCGCAACAGGGGTGCGGTGGGCTCAGTCACGGGATGTCCTGTCGTGAGGAGTGGAGGGCCCGGAGGGTCTCCGCGAGCGAGCGACGGAGCGGCTCCTCGCGGGCCGGGGACGGCACGTGGTCGCGGTGCGATCCGGAGGATCGCCATGTCATCGTCACAGCGGGATGTTCCCGTGCTTCTTCGGAGGGAGGGTCTGTCGCTTGTTGGCCAGCAGCCGCAGCGCCCGGACGACGTGGACGCGGGTGTGCGAGGGCGGGATGACCGCGTCGACGTACCCGCGGTCGGCGGCGGTGTAGGGGTTCAGCAGCGCGTCCTCGTACTCGGTGATCAGCTCCGCGCGGCGCGCCTCCGGGTCCTCGGCGGCGGCGAGCTCCTTGCGGTAGAGGATGCCGACGGCGCCCTGGGCGCCCATCACCGCGATCTGGGCCGTGGGCCAGGCCAGGTTGACGTCGGCGCCGAGGTGCTTGGAGCTCATCACGTCGTAGGCGCCGCCGTAGGCCTTGCGGGTGATCACGGTGATCAACGGCACCGTCGCCTCGGCGTAGGCGTAGAGCAGCTTGGCGCCGCGGCGGATGATCCCGTTCCACTCCTGCGACGTGCCGGGCAGGAACCCGGGGACGTCGACGAAGGTGAGCACCGGGATGTTGAAGGCGTCGCAGGTGCGGACGAACCGCGCCGCCTTCTCGCTGGCGTCGATGTCCAGCGTGCCGGCGAGCTGGGTGGGCTGGTTGGCGACGACCCCCACCGGGCGGCCCTC
The DNA here is from genome assembly GCF_054050915.1 of Modestobacter sp. SYSU DS0875. NCBI lineage: Bacteria > Bacillati > Actinomycetota > Actinomycetes > Geodermatophilales > Geodermatophilaceae > Modestobacter > Modestobacter sp. SYSU DS0875. The sequence continues at coordinate 3,582 of NZ_JBJHAH010000030.1, forward strand.
GACCCGGCCGAAGCCGACCAGGATGTTCGGGGCGAAAAGCGCCTGCACCTCGAGGAACTCCCCGTCGTCGAGCACGTGCTCGATCACGGTGTGCATGTCGTAGGGGGTGTTCGCCGAGTCCGGGACGAGTTCGTCGAGCTCCCGGTCGGCGTCGGTCAGCGCGCCGGGCAGGGCGACGTCGACCGGGGGCACCTCGACGGCGGGCAGCGGGTCGAGGTTGTTGCTGGGCAGGTAGGACAGCAGCGCCTTGACGTAGTCGATCGCGTCGGCGTCGTCCTCGGCCAGGTGGTGGGCGACGCCGGACCGGGTGTTGTGCGTGCGCGCCCCGCCCAGCTCCTCCAGCGTCACGTCCTCGCCGGTGACGGTCTTCACCACGTCGGGACCGGTGATGAACATCTGGCTGGTCCCGTCGACCATCACGATGAAGTCGGTGAGCGCGGGGGAGTAGACGTGCCCGCCGGCCGCCGGGCCCATCACCAGCGAGATCTGCGGGACGACGCCGGAGGCGTGCACGTTGCGCCGGAAGATCTCCGCGTACAGGCCGAGGGAGACCACGCCCTCCTGGATGCGCGCGCCACCGCCCTCGTTGATCCCGATCACCGGGCAGCCGGTGCGCACGGCGAGGTCCAGCACCTTGGTGATCTTCTCGCCGTACACCTCGCCGAGGCTGCCGCCGAAGACGGTGACGTCCTGGGAGAAGACGCAGACCGGGCGTCCGTCGACGGTGCCGTGACCGGTGACCACGCCGTCGCCCATGGGACGGCGGGCGTCCAGGCCGAAGTTGGTGGAGCGGTGCCGGGCGAACTCGTCGAGCTCGGTGAACGAGCCCGGGTCCAGCAGCGCGTCGATCCGCTCGCGGGCGGTCATCTTCCCGGCGTCGTGCTGCTTGGCCACCGCGCGCTCGGACCCGGCGTGCGTGGCCTCCTGCACCCGCCGCTCGAAGTCCGCGAGCTTGCCGGCGGTGGTGTGCAGGTCGACGTCGGCGGGGACGTGTTCCCCCGCGCTCCCGGGTTCGGCGGCACTCACGGGCCGTAGCGTAGTGACGTGACCGACGGCGAGCCTCCGGCAGCACCCCACCCCGATCGCCCCGCCCTCGACGCCGCGGCCCTGACCGCCGCCCTGGCCGGTGGGCTGTGGCGGGCGGTGGAGGTGGTCGAGGAGGTCGGCTCGACCAACGCCGACCTCGTCGCCCGGGTCGCGGCGGACGAGGCGGAGGGCCAGGTCGCAGAGGGGCTGGTGCTGGTGGCCGAGCACCAGGCGGCCGGACGCGGGCGGCTGGACCGCACCTGGACGTCGCCCCCGCGCGCCGGGCTCACCGTGTCGGTGCTGCTGCGCCCCGACGTCCCCGCCGCGCGCCGGGCCTGGCTGTCGCTGCTCACCGGGGTGGCGCTCGCCGAGGCGGTGGGCGAGGTGGCCGGCGTCCGGGCCTCGCTGAAGTGGCCCAACGACCTGCTCGCCCCCGGCGGTGCCAAGCTCGCCGGCATCCTCGCCGAGAGCGCGGGCACCGCCGTCGTCGTGGGGGTCGGGCTCAACGTCTCCACCACGGCCGGGGAACTGCCCGGCACCGGGACGTCGCTGGCGCTGGTCCGCGGGGCACCGGTCGACCGGTCGGCCGTCCTGCTCGGCCTCCTCCGGTCCCTGGAGCGGCGGTACCGCCGCTGGGTGGAGGTGCTCGGTGACCCGGTCTCCTCGGGGCTGGCCGCCGACTACCTGGCCTGGTGCAGCACCGTGGGCAGCGAGGTCACCGTGACCATGCCCGACGGCTCCGCGCTGGACGGCGTCGCCGAGGCCGTCGACTGGGACGGCCGGCTGGTCGTGCGGACCCCGGCCGGCACCGTCGAGCTGGCCTCCGGCGACGTCCGGCACGTCCGGCCCCGCGGCTGACCCGGGTCCGCCCGAGGGGTGCCGGTGGGCCCGCTGGGACGGGTGGGGCGGCCCGTGCGCGTCGTGCCGCGGACGTCCCGCCACCCTGCGGCACCCGTGGTTAGCGTCCGGCTCCGACCAGGACAGTGGCCGGACGCGGGGGTGGGGACGTGGCGCAGCTGCACCCGCACCGCCGGCCGGAGATCCGCGCGCTCACCGGGCTGCGGCTGCTCGCGGCCCTGTGGGTGGTCGCCCACCACCTCTGGCTCTTCGCGCCGGGGGACACCTGGCGCCCGCTGATCGCGCCGCTGGCGCCGCTGCTGGACGCGGGCTGGCTGGGTGTCGACCTCTTCTTCGTGCTCAGCGGCTTCGTGCTGGCGCACAGCCACGTCGCGACCCTGGGCCGGCGGCCCGGCGTGCGCGCGACGCTGCACTTCTACCGGGCCCGACTCGCCCGCATCTGGCCGACCTGGCTGGTGGTGCTGGCCGGGGTCACCGTCGGGCTGCTGGTCCAGCGCCGGCTGGTCGGGGAGTCCCCCGGCGGTGCCTCCCTGGACGCGGCGTCGATGCTCCGGCAGGTCCTGCTCGTGCAGGTCTGGGACCGGGCCGACCATTCCGCGACCGGCCCGGTCGGCCCCGGCTGGTCGCTGAGCGCCGAATGGGCGGCGTACCTGGTGTTCCCGCTGCTGGCGCTGGGCCTCTACCGGCTCCGGCGGTGGCCGGCGGCCGTGCTGGCCGGGCTCGCCCTCGCCGCAGTGGGCCCGTTCGCGGCCCTGTGCCTGGTCATGGACGGGCACGACTGGGCCTGGAGCTGGCTGGTGCGGTTGACCGGCTCCTTCCTCGCCGGCGCCCTGGTGGCGCTGGTCGTGGCGCAGCTGCGCCAGCGGCCCGGGGTCGGGCGGGCGGCGGCCCTGGTCGCCGGAGGGGCGGTCGCGGTCGGGCTGGTGGTGGTCGGCTGGGCACCGGACGCCGGCCAGGCGGGCCTGGGCGTCCTGTGCTTCCCGGTGCTGGTGGCGGCGCTGGCCCTCGCCGACCGCGGTGCGGTGGTGCGCCTGCTGGCGGGGCGGCCTGCGGTGCTGGGCGGCCGGGTCTCCTTCGCGCTGTACCTGGTCCACATGGCGGTGTTCGAGACCGCCTGGACGGTCCTGGAGCTGCTGCCCGGCCTCGGGCCGCTGCACGTGGTGGTCCCCGTGCTGCCCGTGCCGGTCGCCTGGGCGCTGTGGCGGTGGGTGGAGGAACCGGCCCGCCGGCAGCTGCTCGGCCACCGGCCCGGGGGCCGGGCGCGGCAGGTCCCCCTCCCCGCGCCCCGTGCGGCCGGCCCCGGTGAGGTGGTCGGCCCCCGGGTGGACGCGCCGGTGACCGTGACGCACTGATCCCGCCGCCGGTCGGTCATCCTGTCCCGGTGGCGTACCCGGAGAAGGTGCTCGGCGAGGACGAGGAGGTCGTCGCCCACCTGCACCCCCACTGGACGACCGTCTTCCGCCCGATCGTGCTCTTCCTCGTGCTGGTGGGTCTGGCCTCGTTCGGGGCGGCGCTCGTCCCGGCCGGGGACCAGCAGGCCCTCTGGCGGCTGGTGGTGGTCGGCGCGGCGGCCGTTCTGGCGCTGGTCCTGGTGGCCGTTCCGCTGCTGCGCTGGCGGACGACGCACTACGTGATCACCACGCACCGGCTGCTGCACCGCACCGGGGTCCTCGCCCGGTCCGGCCGGGACATCGGCCTCTCCCGGATCACCGACGTGTCCTACCGGCAGAGCCTGTGGGACCGGATCGTCCGCTCGGGCACCGTCTCGATCGAGACCGCGGGGGAGGGCGGCCCGACGGTCTTCTCCGCCGTCCCCGACAGCGAGGGGGTGCAGCAGCTGCTCAACCAGCTGGTCGAGGAGGACGCCGACCGGCGGGCCCGGGACGACACCGGCTGGTACGCGGACCCGTACCGGGAGCCGGACCCGGAGGCCTGAGCCCGGGGCCCCTGTGGCGGGTGTGACGAACTGTCAGGACCTGACGATCCGCGTCCACGATTCTGGGTTGTCATGACTCAAGGTGGCGCCGCCGTCGCCGTAAGTTCCTGTCCTGGGACCACCGGACTGGTCCTTCACGTCAGAGTCCCGGGGGAGCGCAGTGTCCACAGGTGTTCGTACGGCCAGCGGCCGCACCGCGGTCAGCCCGCGCGGTGAGATCAAGGCGCTCACCGGCCTCCGCGCCGTGGCCGCCACGTGGGTCGTCCTCTACCACGTGGCGTGGCTGTCCTCGGCCTACCTGGACCAGGTGAGCTTCCTCCGGCCGGTCCTCGCGGCGGGCTGGACCGGGGTCGAGCTCTTCTTCGTGCTCAGCGGCTTCGTGATCGCCCGCAGCTACCTCGAGGAGATGGGGGGCCGCTGGCGCACCGGGGAGGCCCTCCGGTTCCTGTACAACCGCCTGGCCCGGGTGTGGCCGGCCTACGCGGTGGTGACCCTGGTCGCGTTCCTCTGGCTGTTCGTGGCCGGCCAGCTGGGCTGGGCGGTCAACCTCGTGGCGCCCCACCCGGAGGCGACCCTCGCCGAGCTGGGACGTCAGTTGACGATGACCCAGATGTGGGGCGAGAGCACCCTGGTCGGGCAGAGCTTCAACCCCCCGGGGTGGTCGATCAGCGCCGAGTGGCTCGCCTACCTGGCCTTCCCGGTCCTGGCCCTGCTCCTGCGCCCGCTACGGCGACTGCACCCCGTCGTCCTGCTGGCGCTCAGCTGCGGCGCGATGCTCCCGTTGTTCTTCAACTCCTACCTGCACGGCACCCAGGACGTCGACACGAGCTGGGTGCTGCGGATCGGCTGCTGCTTCGTCGCCGGGATCCTCGCCTGCCTGAGCGCCCGCCGGCTGGAGCAGCACCCGCGGTCCGACCAGTGGGGGTTGGTCCTGTCCGTCACCTCGGTGATCGGCGTGCTGCTCATCTGCCTCTGGGCGCAGTGGCGGGTGACCCTCGGGCCGGGCGACTGGGCCGGCATCGTCACGATCGTCTACCCCGTCCTCATCGTCGGCCTGGCCCTCACCCGCCGGGGGCCGGCCCGGGTCCTGGCGGCCGAGCCGCTCGTGTACGGCGGACGGCTGTCCTACTGCCTGTACCTGGTGCACTTCGTGGTCATGGACGTCGTCCTCACCACCTACTGGCAGGACGAGACGCGGCGTGGCGATGTCCCGCCGGCCCTTGCGCTGGGCATCCCGCTCATCGTGTTCGGGTCGATGGCGCTCAGCGCCGTGCTGCACCACGGGGTCGAGGAACCCGCCCGCCGGCTGATGCTCCAGGCCTACCGCCGGATGACCGGCGGCCGGGACCGGACCCGGGAACGGGTCACCCACGGGTCCGTCCCCGAGGCCTCGCCCGTCCGCGCCGAGCGGCTCGACCCGGCCGGCGTGGCGGCCGCCGTGCCGGTCGCCCGCGGCCCCGTCACGGCCCGGTTGGGCACGGCTGTCCGGACGCCTTCTCCTGTGCCGTCGCGACGTCCGGCCGAGTTCGCGGGTCGTGCGCGGGGCGCCGTCCCCACGGGCGACCCGCCGCGGGACGCAGCCGGGACGGGGCGCCACGCCCGCGGGACTGTCGGACCGGTCTCCTAGCCTCGGGGCCATGCGGCTGCTGCACACCTCCGACTGGCACATCGGCCGGTCCCTGCACGGCACCGACCTGCTCGCCGAGCAGGAGGCGGTGCTGCGCCGGCTGGCCGACGTCGTCACGGAGGAGCAGGTGGACGCCGTCGTCGTCGCCGGCGACGTCTACGACCGGGCGGTGCCCTCGGCCGACGCGACCGCGGTGCTGGACCGGGCGCTGACCCGGCTGCGCACCGCCGGCGCCCAGGTGGTGCTGACCCCCGGCAACCACGACTCCGCCCGGCGGCTGGGCTTCGCCGCCGGGCTGCTGGCCGCCTCGGGCGTGCACGTCCGGGCGGCCACCCCCCAGCTCGACGAGCCGGTCCTGCTGGCCGATGCGCACGGCGAGGTCGCCGTGTACGGGCTCCCCTACCTGGAACCCGAGGTCGCCCGGCACGAACTCGGCCTGCCGGAGGCGCGCAGCCACGAGGCGGTCCTCGCCGCGGCGATGGACCGGGTCCGCGCCGACCTGTTCCTGCGCCCCGGTGCCCGGTCCGTCGTGCTGGCGCACGCCTTCGTCGGCGGCGGGGTGGCCAGCGACAGCGAACGCGACATCTGCGTCGGCGGGGTCGACCTGGTGCCGGCGTCGGTGTTCGACGGCGTCGACTACGTCGCCCTCGGTCACCTGCACCGGCCGCAGACGCTCACCCCGCGGATCCGCTACAGCGGCTCCCCGCTCGCGTACTCCTTCGGCGAGGCGGGGCAGGACAAGCAGGCCTGGCTGGTCGACCTGGACGCCGGCGGGCTCACCGAGGTCCGGCCGGTACCGCTGCCGGCGCCCCGCCGGCTGACCCTGCTGCGCGGTGGGCTGGCCGACCTGCTCGCCGATCCGGAGCTGGCCGGGGCCGAGGAGCACTTCGTCTCCGCCCAGCTGACCGACGCGGTGCGCCCGGCCGACCCGATGCGGCAGCTGCAGGGCCGTTTCCCGCACTGCGTGCACCTGGAGTGGGTCGGCTCCGGGGTGGTCCCCGACGGGCGCAGCTACACCGAGCGGCTCTCCGGTCGCAGCGACCTCGAGGTCGCCGAGGAGTTCGTGGGCCACGTGCGGCAGGTGGCCCCCGCGCGCGCCGAACGGGACCTGCTGGCCCGGGCGCTGGCCGCCGTGGCGCGCGAGGAGGCCGCGCAGTGAGGGTCCACCGGCTGACCGTGAACGCCTTCGGGCCGTTCGCCGACCGGGTGGAGGTCGACTTCGACGACGTCGGCCGCGACGGGCTCTTCCTGCTCTGGGGGCCCACCGGGGCGGGCAAGACGACGCTGCTCGACGCGGTCGTCTTCGCGCTGTACGGCACCGTCCCGGGAGCGCGCGGTGAGGAGAAGCGGCTGCGCAGCGACCACGCGGGCGAGGCCGTGCGCACCGAGGTCGAGTGCGAGGTCACCCTCGGCGGGGAGCGGCTGCTGGTCACCCGCCGGCCGGAGCAGCGGCGCCCCAAGCGCCGTGGCACCGGCTGGACCACCGAGCAGGCCCGGCTGACCGTCCAGCGGCTGACGGACGGCGGCTGGGAGCCGGTGAGCACCCGCATCGACGAGGGGTCGGAGCACCTGCGCACCCGGCTGGGGCTCTCGGCCGAGCAGTTCTGCCAGGTCGTGCTGTTGCCGCAGGGCGACTTCGCCCGGTTCCTGCGCGCGGAGCCGGAGGACCGGGGGCGGCTGCTGCGCACGCTGTTCGACGTCGGTCGCTTCGCCCGCGTGGAGACCTGGCTCGACGAGCAGCGCCGGGCGGCGCGGGCCGAGCTCGACGAGATGCGGGTGCGGGCCAGCACCGTGCTCGCCCGGGTCGCGCAGGTCGCCGACGTCGAGGTGCCCGAGGAGCTGGCTCCGGAACTGGTCGGCGCGGCGGCCCCGGCCCATGCCGCCTCCTGGGTCCGCCAGGTGCATGCCGAGGCCGCCGAGCGGCTGGCCCGGCACGAGGAGGCGGCGGCTCTGGCAGCCGCCGCGGTCGCCCGCGCCGACACCGAGCTGGCCCGGGCCCGGGAGGAGGAGGCGCGGCACGCCCGGCGCGACCGCGCCCGGGCCGACCTCGCCCGCCTGCAGGCCGAGGCCGCCGAGCTCCAGCCCCTGCGGGCCGCCCTCGACGCCGGCACCCGGGCCGAGCCGGTGCGCGACGTGCTGGAAGCGGCCGGGCGGGCCGCCCAGGAGGCGGAGGCCGCCGAGGCCGCCCTGGCCTCGGCCCAGCGGTCCTGGGCGGTGGTGGCCGCCGGTCGCCCGGCCGACACCCTGCTCTCCCGGGCCCTCCGGGACGAGGCCGCCGAGCTGCGGACCCTCCTCCCCGAGGTCGACCGCGCCGCCGAGCTCGAGCGCGAGGTCGCCCTCGCCGGCCAGGAGGTCGACGGGCTGACCGCCCGGTGCGAGCACGGTGCCCATGCGGCCGCCGAGTGGCCGGCGCGCCTGGCCGCCCTGGAGGCAGCCGTCGCAGCGGCGGCGGAGGCGGCCGCCGCGCTGCCCGGGGCGACCGCCGCCGCCGAGCAGGCGCACGCCGGTCTCGTCGCCGCCCGGGAGGTCGCGGAGCTGACCGGGCACCTGGCCGCCCAGCAGGCGGACGCCCAGCGCGCCCGCGAAGAGTGGCTCGACGCCCGGGAGCGGTGGAACGACCTGCGGGCCCGGCGGCTGGACGGCATGGCCGCGGAGCTGGCGGCGCAGCTCGCCGACGGTGCGCCCTGCCCGGTGTGCGGGGGCACCGAGCACCCGGCGCCGGCGGTCACCGACGGGCCGCCGGTCACGCGGGCCGACGAGGACGCCGCGCGGGCCCGCACCGAGGGGCGCGAGGCGCACCACCTCGACCTGCAGCGGTCGCTGCAGGAGGGCGAGCGGCGGCTCGCCGTGCTCCAAGCCCGCGCCGGTGAGCTGTCGCTGGCCGCGCACGAGCAGGCGGTCGCCGTCGCCACCGCCACCGAGCGGGAGCTGCGGGAGCGGGCACAGGGGCTCGACGCCGCCCGGCGGGAGCTGGTCCAGCGGTCGACGGAGCGGGACGCCGCGGCGGCCGCACTGGCCGAGCAGCGGGAGCAGCTGGTCGCCCGGCAGGCGCAGCGCGCCGCCGCCGAGCACGCGCTGGCGCAGGTGCGCGAGCGGCTGGCCGCCGCCCGCGGCGACGACCGGGACCTGACCGGTCGCATCCGCCGGCTCACCACGGAGGCCGAGCGCTGCGAGGCGGTCGTGGACGCCGAGGCGGCCGCGCTGCGGGCCCGGACCGCGGCCGAGGGGACCCGCCGGCTGGCCGCCGAGCGGGTGGCCGAGGCCGGCTTCCCCGACCTGCTCGCGGCGGCCGGGGCCCTGCTCGACCGGGGCCGGGCCGCGGCCATCGAACGGCGCATCGCCGAGCACGACCAGCAGTGGTCCGTGGCGACCGCCGCGCTGGCCGAACCCGAGCTGGCCGACCTGCCCCCGCGGCCGGACCTCGCCGCGCTGACCGGCGCGTGCCGGTCGGCCACCAGCGTCCGGGAGAACGCCGTCGCCGACCTCGCCGCGGCCCGCGGCTGCCTGGCGTCCCTCACCGAGCTGGCCGCGGAGCTGACCGCGGTGGAGGTGGAGCTGGACGAGCGCCGTGCGGTGGCCGACCAGGTCACCGGGCTGGCCGACCTGGTGAACGGGCGGGGGGCCAACACGTTGCGGATGCGGCTGCAGTCCTTCGTGCTCGCCGCGCGGCTGGAGCAGGTCGCCGAGGTCGCCAGCCGCCGCCTGGCCGACATGTCCGGCGGCCGCTATCGCTTCCTGCACAGCGACGCCCTGGGCCGGCACGGCGCCCGGGGCGGGCTGGGGCTGGACGTGCTCGACGAGTACACCGGTGTGCGGCGCCCGACCAAGACGCTGTCCGGCGGGGAGAGCTTCATGGCCTCCCTCGCCCTCGCCCTCGGCCTGGCCGACGTGGTCACCGCGGAGAGCGGCGGGGTGCAGATCGACACCCTCTTCGTCGACGAGGGGTTCGGCACACTCGACCCGCGGGCGCTCGACGCGGTGATGACCGTCCTCGACGAGCTGCGCCGCGGGGGGCGCACGGTCGGGGTGATCAGCCACGTGGAGGAGCTGCGCACGCGGATCCCCAGCCGCCTGGAGGTCGTTGCCGGCCGGGAGGGGTCCCGGCTGGCCGGCTGACGTCCCCAGCAGCCCGGCGAGCTCCTACGGTACGCCGGGCGACGCGCCGTAGGAGGTGCCGGTCGACAGGCTCAGGAGGTCGCGCCTCCGCCGGTGCGCTGCTCCAGCCGGCGCAGTCGCTCCTCGTACGCCGAGACGAGAGCGAGCCGGGACCGCACACGAGCGTGCTCCTCGCGGACCACCTCGACCAGCAGGCGGGCCTCGGGCAGGTCGCGGAGATCGCCGGTCAGCACGACCGGGTTCTGCTGCCGCTCCAGACGCTCCTCGAAGGCGGCAGCCTGCGGCGCCAGCCTGGCCAGCTCGTTGGCCGACCAGGAGGACTCCCGCTCGACGGCGTCCAGTCGCCGTTCCAGCTCGCCGAGGCGCTTGTCCAGCTCCCCGTCACGACCGGCCAGGTCGTCGACGCGCCGGTGCAGCTCGTGCAACTGGTCCCCCAGGCGACCCAGGTGCTCGTGCACCTCGTCGAACCGGCGGGCCACGCGCCAGGCGACGGCCTCGTCGATCCGCGCGCTCAACTTCGCGGGCAGCTTCACTGTGTTCCTCCCTGTCGGTCTCCGGCGCCTTCCGGCGGCGGAGCCGTCACGCCACGATGGTGGTACGGCCGCCGTCGACCCAGCTGCGGAACAGCCGGCCCTCGAGGGCGATGCGGTGTTCCGGGCCCACGATGCAGTCGTCGCCGGAGGCGTGCCGCCAGCGGGTCTGGTCCGGCTGGTCGACGAACGAGTACCCGGCCAGCAGCAGCTCGGCGTCGGGGAACGCCGTCCGGGCCCACCAGGCCGCCATCGTCCCTGTCGTCGCCCAGAGTCCCTCGGTGCGCGAGTCGAGCCCCAGGTCCTCGCTCAACGGGATGGTGAGGTCGTCGTTGTCGACGTGCACCTGGCCCAGGTCTGCCGGCCACCACGAGGGCACCAGCGCCGGCTCCCAGTGCAAGCGCCCCGGTTCGACCATCAGGTACAGGCGGTCGCGGTAGCCGGCGAAGAACCACGGCGTCGCGCGCAGGCCGCGGTTGAAGAAGACGACGTCCGCGCGCCGGCCCTGCGTCGGCCGCTCGCCCGGGTCGTCCAGCCGGAAGCCGTTGACCCGCAGAACGAGGTCGCAGCCGTCGATCGCCCGGGCCCGCTCGATCGAGGGCTCCAGCGGCTTGTTGCCGACGACGGCCACGCTCCGGACCCGGGGGTCACGGGCGTAGGCGACGGCCAGGTCGCGGACCTGCGCCCGTCGGGTCGCGGACACCTGGGACACCAGAGCGACGTTACCCAGACCCGGTGTCGGCCGGTACCTGGGGACGAGGGGCCTGAGGCGCCTGAGGTGGGTGCGGCGGATGAGGCCCGGGGGTCGCCGCGGGGAAGACCCACCGGCGGTACCCGAGGAAGCGGAGGGCGGTGCCCAGCGCGATCGAACCGACGTTCGCCAGCTGGAGGACCAAGGGGTCCTCCTGTCCGAGACCGTGGCGCACGAACGCCACCACCGCGAGACTCAGCAGCAGGGTGACGCCGTTGACCGCGGCGAAGAGCAGGTACTCGCGTCGTGCCCCGGTCCGCGCCCGGTGGGCGAAGGACCAGTGCCGGTGTGCCACGTAGGCCACGGTCATGGCGACCACGGTCGAGACCGCCTTCGCCGCGACCGCGTCCAGTCCGGTCTGCACGTACAGCACCTGGAACAGGCCCACGTCGAGCACGAAGCACGCCGCGCCCACGACGCCGAAGGCGGACAGCTCCTTCAGCAGGAGGCGCCAGGTCGGCCCCAGGCGACCACGGACGACCTCGAGGAGTGGCACGCTCCGACTGTACGGACGCCGGCCGGCCCGAGCGCGATCCGGCCGGCGGCCGGCCGGGAGAGGTGTCCGGAGGACGCTCCGGAGCGGTGGGTCGACCGTGCCGGCCGCTGCGTCGGTGATGATGGAGGGCATGACCCCCACCGCTCACCCCGCCCGGCCGTCGGCCGCCCGAGGCGTGGGCGTGATCGCGGTGCTCGCGGTCCTGCTGACCGGCTGCGGCCCGGCTGGTGGCGGAGGGTCCGCAGAACCCGGGCCGGCGGCCAGCTCGTCGGCCTCCGCAGCCGCCCCGGCCACACCCGACTCGGTCACCGTGGCCGTCGTCGGCGACTCGATCACCGCGGGTGTCGATCCCGAGGACAGCGAGGCCGACCCGGGGGAGGAGTCATGGCTGCTCGGCGCGGATGCGCCCCCGCTCGACGTCGGGACCGGCTGGGCCGTGCCCGGCACGACCACCGCCCAGATGCGGGACGGGGTGACCGCCTTCGACGCCGACGTGCTGGTCGTGATGGCCGGTACCAACGACCTCCAGCGGGACGTCCCGTGGAGCGACACCCGGGAGAACCTGGTGCGGCTGGTGGACGAGGCGGACGTCGAGCCCGTCGTGCTCGCGGCCGTGCCCCCGTTGGACTCCCGGCCGGCCGACGCCGTGGCGTTCAACGGACGGCTGGCCGATCTCGCCGACGCGCAGGGCTGGACGTTCATCGACCCGTGGAGCGAGTTCAGCAGCGAGGGTTCCTACCGCCCCGGCGCCAGCCCCGACGGCGTGCACCCGACCCCGATGGTCGCCTTCGCGGTCGGCCGCGCGGTGCGTGACGCGCTGCTGAGCGGAGCGGCCGGCTGACCGCCATCGGCGGGCCGCTAGCGTTGCGCCCGATGGCCACGCCCCTGGACCCGCGTACCGGCCTGCCCGTGGTGGCGATGGTCGGTGGCGGGCAGCTGTCCCGGATGACCCACCAGGCCGCGGTCGCGCTCGGCCAGTCGCTGCGCGTGCTGGCGGCCGACCCCGACGAGTCGGCCGCGCTGGTCGCGGCCGACGTGCAGCTCGGCGACCACCGGGAGCTGGCCGACCTTCGCCGGCTCGCCGAGGGCGCCACCGTGGTCACCTTCGACCACGAGCACGTGCCCACCGAGCACCTCCGCGCACTGGAGGACGCCGGTCACCGGGTCGCCCCCCGGCCCGCCGCGCTGGTGCACGCCCAGGACAAGCTGGTGCTCCGCCGGGCGCTGGCCGCCGCGGGGGAGCCGCAGCCGGCCTGGGCCGAGGTGCGCACGGTGCACGACGCCGCCGCGTTCGCCGAGCAGGTCGGCTGGCCGGTGGTGCTGAAGACCCCGCGCGGCGGCTACGACGGCAAGGGCGTGTTCGTGGTCTCCGGCCCCGACCAGGTCGCGGACCTGCTCGAGCGGCACGGCACCCTCCTCGCCGAGGAGCGGGTGGCGATGACCCGGGAGCTCTCCGCCCAGGTGGCCCGCTCCCCGTTCGGCCAGGTGGCGGTCTGGCCGGTGGTGGAGACGGTGCAGCGCGACGGCGTGTGCAACGAGGTGTACGCCCCGGCTCCGGGCCTGAGCGAGGAGAAGGCGACCGCGGCCCAGGAGCTGGCGGTCCGGATCGCCGACTCGCTCGGCGTCGTCGGCATGCTCGCCGTCGAGCTGTTCGAGACCGCCGGCGGCGTGCTGGTCAACGAGCTGGCGATGCGGCCGCACAACTCGGGGCACTGGACCATCGAGGGCGCCCGCACCAGCCAGTTCGAGCAGCACCTGCGCGCCGTCCTGGACTACCCCCTGGGCTCGACGGCGATGACCGCGCCGGTGGTGGTGATGGCCAACGTGCTCGGCGGCGACGCCTCGGCCGACGACTGGGCCGGGCCGGGGCTGGACGAGCGGGTGCACCACCTGATGGCGCACTGGCCGGACGTGAAGCTGCACTGGTACGGCAAGGGTCAGCGCCGCGGCCGCAAGCTCGGCCACGTCACCGCGCTGGGGGACGACCTGGCCGAGGTGCGGGCCCGCGCGGTCGCCGCCGCCCGGTACCTGGCCGACGGCGTGGTCGACCCGGCCTTCGCCTTCGAGACCGAGCACTGACCCGAGGAGCAGGGAGCCGCCCCGTGAGTGACCCGATCGTCGGCATCGTCATGGGCAGCGACTCCGACTGGCCGATGATGGAGCCCGCCGCGCAGGCGCTGGCCGAGTTCGACGTGCCGTGGGAGGCGCACGTCGTCTCCGCGCACCGCACCCCGCGCCGGATGCTCGACTACGCCGAGACCGCAGCCGGTCGCGGGCTGCGCGTGGTGATCGCCGGGGCCGGGGGAGCGGCCCACCTGCCCGGGATGATCGCGGCGGCCACCCCGCTGCCGGTGATCGGCGTCCCCCGGCCGCTGGACCGCCTCGACGGGCTGGACAGCCTGCTGTCGATCGTGCAGATGCCGGCCGGCGTCCCGGTGGCGACGGTGTCGATCGGCGGGGGGCGCAACGCCGGCCTGCTCGCCGTCCGCGTGCTGGCTGCCGGCGACGGCGCGCTGCGGGCGCGGGTGGAGCGGTTCCAGGCCGGCCTGGCGGCGTCCGTCGTCGCCCGGGACGAACAGCTCCAGGAGCGTCTCCCGCGCGGGTGAGTCCTCTTCTGGACGACGCCCGCCGGCCCTACTCTCTACTCGTGGGTAACAACGCTGGGCCGTACGCGCTCACCGACGAGCACGAGGCCATCCGGGAAGCCGTCCGGGAGATCGCCGAGCGCGAGATCGCGCCGTTCGCCGCCGAGGTGGACGCCGAGTCCCGCTACCCGGTGGAGGCGCAGAAGGCGCTCACCGCGGCCGGCTTCCACGCCACGCACCTCCCGGAGGAGTACGGGGGCGAGGGCGCCGACGCGATCGCCACCTGCATCGTCATCGAGGAGGTGGCCCGGGTCGACGTCAGCGCCTCGCTGATCCCCGCGGTCAACAAGCTCGGCTCGGTGCCGGTCCTCCTGTCCGCGTCCGATGAGCTCAAGCGGCAGGTGCTGCCGTCGATCGCCGCCGGTGACGCGATGATCAGCTACGGCCTGTCCGAGCGGGAGGCCGGCTCCGACGCCGCCGCGATGCGCACCCGCGCCCGGCGCGAGGGCGACAGCTGGGTGCTCAACGGCACCAAGGCGTGGATCACCAACGCCAGCGTCTCCGAGTGGTTCACCGTCATGGCGGTGACCGACCCGGAGAAGGGGGCCAACGGCATCTCCGCGTTCGTCGTGCACCGCGACGACCCGGGCTTCGCCGTGGGGCCCAAGGAGAAGAAGATGGGCATCAAGGGGTCGCCCACCTGCGAGCTGTACTTCACCGACTGCGCCATCCCGGCCGACCGCGTCGTCGGGGAGCCCGGCACCGGCTTCAAGACCGCGCTGCGCACCCTGGACGTCACCCGGCCGACCATCGGCGCCCAGGCCGTCGGCGTCGCGCAGGGCGCGCTGGACGCCGCGGTCGCCTACACCAAGGAGCGCCGCCAGTTCGGCTCGGCGGTCGCGGACTTCCAGGGCGTGCAGTTCATGCTCGCCGACATGGACATGAAGGTGCAGGCCGCCCGGCACCTGGTCTACGTCGCCGCGGCCGCCGGGGACGCCGGCCGTCCCGACGTCACCCGGGTGTCCGCCGCGGCCAAGGCGTTCGCCTCCGACGTCGCGATGCAGGTGACCACCGACGCCGTCCAGCTCTTCGGCGGCGCGGGCTACACCCAGGACTTCCCGGTCGAGCGGATGATGCGCGACGCCAAGATCACCCAGATCTACGAGGGCACCAACCAGGTCCAGCGCATGGTGATCGCACGGAGCCTGCTGCGGTAGGCCGCCGCCGGCTCGCCGCAGGCCGGGTACGACCGGCCCGGTCACGCGGTCGTACCCGACTCCTCCTCCTCGGCGAGCCAGGGGGCGTAGTCGTGGGCGACCCGCTGCTCGCGGATGGACGCCGTGCTCAGGGAGACGAGCGCCAGGACGACGACCGCGGCCCCGCCCAGCCAGAGGTCGCGGGAGGCCGGGCTGCGGGTGCCGCTGGTCCGGGCAGCGACCAGCTCCACCGCGGAGTGCACGGCGATGACGGTCAGGGGGGCGCCGGCCACCGCGACCAGGGCGGAGACCCGCAGGGGGTCGTCGTACCACCACGAGGTGATCGCACGGCGCCACGGGTCCTCCGACAGCGCGCTGGCCGCGACGACGTAGGCGAACACGGCCACCAGCCAGGACAGCAACCACGGCCGCAGCCCTGCCCTCCGCGCGGCGGCGAAGGCACCGAGGACCACCAGGGCGCCCAGCAACCAGGACGGTGACCGCACTCCGAACGCGGCCTCGCTGAGCGGGGTGTCGAAGATCGCCTCACCGACCGCCTGGGCAGCCGGCATCGCCGGGGGCGCCCCAGGAGGCCGGCCGGCCGTCACGTACACCAGTGCGATCGCGGCGGCCGTCCCCAGCGCTGCCGTGCCGGCCACCTCGGCCGCGGTCCGGCGGGTCTCGCCGTTCCGCCACCGCCGGCGCCAGCGGACCGTGGCGGCACCCAGCGCGAGAGGGGTCCCCAGCAGGACCAGGGAGGCCAGTGCGGTCGGGTGGCCCACGGCGGCGCCGGCCACGGCGACGAGGGCCACGGCGCTGTCGCTGAGCCGGAGAGTGCGCCCGCGCAGCAGCCGGAGCAGCGCGCCGAGCAGGGCAGGCAGCATGCTCGTCGCCCAGGCGAAGGGCCACAGGGTGCCGAACGTGACCACCAGGGTCGGCAGGCTCACGAAGGCGGTGCCGGCCAGCAGCCCGGACGGCGCGGCCCACCGCCACCGGGGGAGCAGCACGGCGCAGCAGTAGGCCGTGCCCAGCGGCACCACCAGGCCGGCCAGCACCAGGGAGCTGGCGTTCGCGGCGAGGAGCGCGTCCGCGCCGCTGAGCTGCATGCCGACGGAGACGACGTCGTGCCAGCCGGCGGGGTTGGGCGGCAGGCGCCCGGCATCGACCCCCGGACCGCGGCTGAGGACGAGCGCGGAGGCCTCGCCGGTGGCGGCGATGTGGCGCAGCAGCTCGTGGTGCGTGAACGCGTCCGGGGTGATCGGGCCGCGGGTCAGACCACCCGTTCCCGCCCGCATGGGGATCGCGGTGAGCAGGAGGGCGAGCGCCGTGGTCCCCCAGGCGACGACGTGGTCCCGCCCGGTGCCCCGGGGGGTCCGGAGGTGCTCGGGCGCCCCGAGCAGGCGACGGAGCAGGGCCGCCACCGCGATGGCCGCGACGGTGCTCATCAGCGCCGCGGGCCACGACCAGGAGAGTCTGACCAGACCCGCGCCGACGGCGCCCAGGACCAGCACCGCCGTGCTGACCGCGGGCGCCAGCGCGGCCAGGGGCAGCCCCCGCACACCCAGGACGTACAGCGCAGCGGCCCCCGGGCCGAACGTCGTCAGGGCGACCGACACCAGGGCCAGGACGACGGTCAGCCAGCTCACGAGGGGTCCTCCGGGTTGCAGGTGCGCAGCGTGCGGGAGCGGAGATGCCGCGGGGCGCCCGTCAGGGCCGGTCCCGGCATGCCGTCACCTCGTACAGCCGGGCACGACCCTCGTGGTCCACGAGCCGGACGGCGTCGGAGTGGGTCAGCCCGGTCAGCCCCGGGTAGGAGAGGAAGCGTCCGTCCCGCCAGAGCGGGGCGCCGAAGTCGAGGGCGTAGCCGATGTCCAGGTCGGCGAGGGCCCGGCACACGTCCGGGTCGGTGCTCGCGTTCCTCAACCCCTCCGCGACGACCGCCTGCTGGCCGGCCGGACGGGCGCCGAGCTGCGGGACGAGGACCGGCACGCCGGCGACGGCATAGGCCAGCCCCGAGCCGTCCCAGGGGTTCGAGGCGACGCGGGTGCCCTCCGGCACGGTCGAGGGCAGCCGCTCGAGCAGCGCCATCTCGTCGGCGGTCAGGAGGGTCCCGCGCAGCGGGTCGGTGGGGTAGTCGTACTTCTTGGCGAGCCCCGCGTACAGATCGGCCGAACTGCTGTCGGCGGCGGAGACGCCCAGGCAGCCGAGCAGCAGCAGTCCGACGGCGACGAGGCGCCCCTGGTGACCCGGCCACCCGGGACGGGCAGCGAGGGCGGCCGTGGCCGCCGGGCGCACGCGGTCGGCGAGCCAGGACAGGGCGATCGCCGCCAGCGGGAGCGCGGTCACCGGGATCAGCACGGCCAGTCGGGCCGAGTCGTTGTACCAGAAGCCGGTCAGCCGTTGGCTGAGCTCGGAGTCGACCGAGGTCGCGAAGACGAACGGCACCGCGCTGAGAGCGTGTGCGACGACGAGCCAGCGCAGGCCCCGCCGCCGTGCGGCCACGCCGATGCCCAGGATCGCCAGGCCGGCCGCCACCCACGGGATCGACCGACCGAGGGGGGACATCGTGAGCCACGAGCCCACCGCCTGGCTGGGGGTGACGCGGGCGGGCCAGTCGCTCATCCGCATGGCGGCCAGCACGGACGACCGGTCCACGGCGAGGACGGCCACCGTCACGACGGCCACGGCGACGACGACCGCGAGTGCGGTGAGTGTGCGCCGCCCCGCCGACCAGCCGTCCCGGACGGTCCGGCCGGCGCGGGCGAGGAGGAGGGGCAGGACGATCAGCAGGCAGGACAGCAGCACCCCGGGGTGGGCCAGGACCAGCCCGACGGCGCCCAGGCCCGCGGCGGCGGCCAGCGCGGGTCCCCGGAGCGCGTACGCCGGTCGCCCTCCCGCGCCGTCGCCCGCCGGGATGAGGCCCATGTGGACCAGCGCGACGACGGCCGGCATGAAGGAGATGCCCAGCAGGAACGGGTAGAGGACGCCGAAGTCGAGCATGCGCGCCGGGAACAACCCGATGCTGGGGATGATCACCGCGACGCCCAGCACGGCACTCGGCCGCGGGCCGACCAGCTGCCGCACGAGCGTGAGCATCGAGACCGGCCACACGGCGGCGGCGACCACGAGCCCGAGGGCCTGGGTGGCGGAGACGACGTCCCCGTCGAAGGCCACCAGCGCCGCCAGGTCGTGCCAGGCAGCGGGGTAGAAGCCCCCGTCCCCCGTCCCCCACCCGGCCAGCCGGAGCGAGGAGCCCTCGCCGCTGTCGAGGACGTACCGGGTCGTGTTGAGGTGGAACACGGCATCGAACGTCTGGGACACCCGGTCGGGCCCGCCCAGGGCCGAGGCGAGCCGGTAGGCGAGCCAGAGGCTCGCGAGGAGCACGGCCCCCGGCAGCAGGAGGGCCCGCGGCGACGGTGCCGGACGGGAGGTGGTCCTGGGTCCGGACGGGGCGGACGCCGGCCGGTCGGCTCGACGCCGGGTCGACCAGCGCACCCCCCACGCGGTCAGCGCGGTCAGTGCGGCCACCGCCGCCGTGCTCACGACCACCGCCGGCAGGCCGAAGTCGCGGCCGAGCAGCCCCGCCGCGACGGCCGTCGTCGCGACGATGCCGACCGACGGCCCCGGTGCGAACAGCAGAGCGCGTCCGGGGGCTGCCCCTCCGGCGACGAGCACGACGGTGCCCGGCGCGAACAGGAGCACCAGGGCCATCACCATGTGCGGGACGGCGGGAGCCCAGGCGCTCACGCGGCGCGCCGATCAGTGGTTCCCGACGGTCGGCACCGCGACGGGGGGCTGGTGACGCTGGGAACCGCCGTTCCCGGCTCGGTCGTGCACACGTGCTTCGGTCTCCCGGATTCCGCCGGCCCGGGGGCCGGATGGGATTCGTGCTGGACTGCCCCGTCGGGGGCCGGGTGGGCGGAGCTCGTGCGCGCAGGGCGCTGCTGGAACGCCCAGGTGCTCGGCCGGAGTGGGTGCCGTGGC
This sequence comes from Modestobacter sp. SYSU DS0875, assembly GCF_054050915.1. Taxonomy (NCBI): domain Bacteria; kingdom Bacillati; phylum Actinomycetota; class Actinomycetes; order Geodermatophilales; family Geodermatophilaceae; genus Modestobacter; species Modestobacter sp. SYSU DS0875. The sequence goes on from NZ_JBJHAH010000030.1 coordinate 22,687, forward strand.
ACCGCCGTCAGCGTCTCACACGGCACCTGGGCCACCCGGGGCGAAGCGCTGCCACGCCGACCGCCGGGGGCGTGGTCACCCCACGGTCACCTCGAGCACCTCGGCCACCACGAGGTCGGCCGCGAGCGCAGTGCGCCGGGGGGCGTGCACGACGAGCCGGATCCGCCGCGGCCGGGTGCGGGATCGACGGGCTCAGCCGCGCGGGGGCAGGTCGCCGCAGGCGGTGACCTCGTACAGCCGGGCACGGCCGACATCGTCGACGAGCTCGACCCCGGGGGCGGACGACAGCCCGGTCAGTCCCGGGTAGGCCAGCGCCCGTGGGTCGGTCTCCGTCGGCGGCCCGAACTCCAGGGCGTACCGGATGCCGAGCTCGTCGAGGGCGGCGCAGACCTCGGGGTCGGAGTCGACCCGGTCGAGGCGCTGGGCGACCACCGCGGCGTCCCCGCTGGGGTGGGCGTCCAGCCGGGCGACCAGCACCGGCACGCCGGCCACCGCGTAGGCGAACCCGGAGCCGTCCCACGGGTTCGCCGCGACGCGGGCGCCCGCGGGCAGCAGCTGCGGCAGCTGTTCCAGCAGCTCGCGCTCGTCGGCGGTCAGGAGCGTGCCGTCCACCGGCTGGGCAGGCACCCGGTACGTCGCCGCCAGCGCGTCGTACCGCTCTCCGGTGTCACCACCGGCGGATGCGAGGAGCAGGGCGGTCACCAACAGGCTGCCGCCGACCGGCACGACCCAGGGAGCGGCCCGCCGTGGGATGCGATCGGCGGTGGCCAGCAGGGCGCGGCGGGGGAAGCGCGCCAGCCAGGCGAGCGCGACCCCGGCCAACGGCAAACCGGTGACGGGCAGGACGGCGGCGAGCCAGGCCGGGTCGTTGCCCCAGAGCCCGGTGAGCCGCTGCGCCAGCTCCGCGTCGACCCCGGCGGCGAGCACGTAGGGGAGCGCGCTGAGGACGTGGGCGGCGACCAGCCAGCGCAACCCGCGGTGGCCGGCCGCCACGGCGATCCCGACCAGGGCCAGCAGGGCGACCGCCCACGGTGCCAGCCGGCTGGACGGCGACATCGTCAGCCACGCGCCGACGGCCTCGGCCGGCGTACCGGTGGGGGGCAGGTCGACCAGCGGCATCGGTTCGCCCCCCGGGGCGCGGTCGACCCAGACCGCCACCAGGCAGGCGAGCAGGACCACGGCCAGCGCGATCCCCACCGCGGAGACCCGCCGACCGACCGCCCAGCGGCGGCGCGTCGACGACCCGGCCGCGGCCAGCAGCAGCGGGGCCACGATCAGCGCGCCGGACAGGAGGGCGCCGGGGTGGGCGAACAGCAGGGCCAGGACCGCGGCGGTCGCGGCGATCAGCAGGTGGACCAGGTGCGCGGCCGGGCGTGGCAGGGCGGGCCGGACGACCATGCCGACGATCGCGACCAGGGAGGGCACCAGGGCGAGGCCGAGCAGGAGGTCGTAGGAGACCCCGTGCTCCAGCACCCAGGCCGGGAAGAGCCCGACCGCCGGCAGGAGCGCCCCCACGCCGAGCAGGGCGGCCCAGCTCGGGCCGACCAGCTGGCGCACCACCAGCAGCACCGACAGCGGCCAGACGACCGCACCCACGACGAGCGCCAGCGCCTGGGTGGCGACCGGCACGTCCCCGCCGACCGCCACCAGCGCGGCGAGGTCGTGCCAGGCGGAGGGCTGGAAACCGCCGCTGCCGGTGTCCCAGCCCGCCAGCTGGAGCGAGGATCCCTGGCCGGTCGCGAGGACGTGCCGGGTGGTGTTCAGGTGGTGGACCGCGTCGAGGGTCTGCGAGATGCGCTCCGGTGCGCCCACCGCGCCGGCGATCCGGCGGGTCAGCAGCACCGCGGCGAGCAGCCAGGCCAGCGGCAGCGCGTAGTCACGGGGGGACCTGGACCGCTGGTGCGGTGGGAGGGAGGTCGCGGTGGGGGCCAGCGGGGGCACGACGCCCGCTCCCCGGATCCGGCCGACGGCGCGGGCGAGGACGGCGCCGACCAGTGCCGCCCCGGCGGTGGCCGCCAGGACCACCGGGATCCCGAACCGGACGCCCACGAGGTCGGCCAGGACCGCGGTGGTCGCCACCAGACCGACCGAGGGGCCGGGGGCGAAGAGCACCGCCCGCCGCCAGGGTGCCCCCGAGGCGGCCAGCACGGCGCCGCCGGGCCCGAACACCAGCAGTAGCGCCATCAGCCAGTACGGGACGGCGGGACCCCACGTGCTCATGCGGCGACCGGGTGGGTGCCGGGGTCAGCGGGGGCAGGGCAGGGCTGGTGGTCGCCGAGGCTCGCGGCGGACCCCCTTCGGCACGTGCGCACGCGCTGCGGTCTCCTGGTGTCCGTGGTCCCGCGCCCCCGTGGTGCCCACTGCCGGCCGACCGTGCGGTCGGCCGGCGCCGGCACGTCTCCCGGGCGACCGGCAGACGCGGAGGCGGGCGCGTCAGCGCCGGGCCAAGCCTCGCACACCGAGGCGCCGGCCCGGCGCTCCGACGAGGTCGCGACCGCGGCCCACCCGCCGACCGCCCCGGGGGGCTCGACAGCACCTCCCGGCCCAGCGGTCCCACCCGTTGCCGCGATCCAGGTGGTCTCGGGCGCACGGAGCGCCACGGATGGCAGAGTGGTCGGCGACGCGGCGGGCAGGAGCCCTCGTGTGCGGCTTCCCCCCGGCGGCGCCGGAGCCCGACCTGGGGGCCGGTGGCCCCGTGTCAGGATGCTGCGTCATGGGACGGCGGACCGCCGTCCCATGGTGTGCCCGGCTCGAATAGGAGTGGTTGATGTCCGTCCTCGAGGGTTCCTCGATCCTGGTGACCGGGGGCACCGGGTCCTTCGGCAAGGCCTTCCTGCGCTACGTCCTGGACCACGAGGACCCCCGCCGGGTGGTGGTCTTCAGCCGGGACGAGCTCAAGCAGCACGAGGTCCGCCGCCTCTTCGACGACGACCCGCGGCTGCGGTTCTTCATCGGTGACATCCGCGACCGGGCCCGGCTCACCCGGGCCATGCACGGGGTCGACCACGTGGTCCACGCCGCTGCGCTGAAGCAGGTCGACACCGCGGAGTACAACCCGTTCGAGTTCGTGCAGACCAACGTCAACGGCTCGCAGAACGTGATCGAGGCGGCCATCGACGCGGGGGTCGACAAGGTCGTGGCCCTCTCCACGGACAAGGCCTCCAGCCCGATCAACCTGTACGGCGCCACCAAGCTGTGCGCGGACCGGATGTTCGTCAGCGGCAACCACTACGCCGCCCACCACCGCACCCGCTTCGCGGTGGTCCGCTACGGCAACGTGATGGGCAGTCGCGGCAGCGTGATCCCGGTGTTCCGTGACCTGGCCGCCCGGGGGCAGTCCCTGCCCATCACCGACCAGCGGATGACCCGGTTCTGGATCACCCTGCCCCAGGCGGTGCAGTTCGTGGTCGACTCCTTCGACACGATGCAGGGCGGGGAGATCTACGTGCCCCGCATCCCGAGCATGCGGGTGACGGACCTGGCCGAGGCCGTCGCGCCGGGGGCAGCGACCCACGAGATCGGCATCCGGCCGGGGGAGAAGCTGCACGAGGAGATGATCGCGCCGGACGACTCGCGGCGGACCGTCCTGGTCGGCGACCGGTACGTGATCATGCCCTACGTCGCGGGCTGGGGATACGAGCCGCCGTCCGACGGCGTCCCGGTCGAGGACGGTTTCACCTACCGGTCGGACATCAACGACCTGTGGCTGGACGTCGAGCAGCTGCGTGACCTGGCTGACCGCTTCGCCTGAGGCGCCGGTGGCGGGGGGCGTCCCCGCCTGCCGCCACCGTGCCCGCCCACGACCTGCCGACTCGGAGCCGACGACGTGAGCCGCATCCTGATCACCGGCGCCACCGGCCTGCTGGGCCAGGTGCTCTGCTCGGACCTGGCGGACCAGCACCAGGTCACGGCGCTGACCCGTACCCGGCAGCTCCACGACCCGCGGATCACCAGCGTCCGGGCCGACATCCGGGACGAGGCGGCGCTGGCCGCGATCTGGCGCACCGCCCGCCCCGACCTCGTCGTGCACACCGCGGCGCTGGCCTCGGTGGACGAGTGCGAGCGCGACCCGGACCGGGCGTGGGCGGAGAACGCCGTGGCACCCGGGCTGGTCGCGGGTCTCTGCGCCGACCACGGGAGCCGCCTGGTGCACGTGTCGACGGACGCGGTCTTCGACGGCGTCCGCGGGCACTACACCGAGGACGACCGCCCGGGGCCGCGGAACGTGTACGCGCGCAGCAAGCTGGCGGGTGAGGGAGCGTGCCTGGAGCGGCTGCCGGGAGCCCTCGTGGCCCGGGTCAACTTCTACGGCTGGAGCGCGTCGGGCACGCGCAGTCTCGCCGAGTTCTTCCACGGGGCGCTGAGCGCTGGGCGCACCGTCCGCGGCTTCACCGACAGCGAGTTCACCCCGCTCTACAGCCGTGACCTGGGTGACCTCCTGGTCGCCGCCGCCGCGGCAGGCGTGTCGGGGGTCCGCCACGTGGGGGCCCGGGAACCGGTGACCAAGTACGAGTTCGGGCGGCAGGTCGCCCGCGTCTTCGGGTTCGACCCCGACCTGGTCCTGGCGAGCCGCTCGGACGACGACCCCGCCCGCACGGTGCGGAGCCCCCGGCTGTCGCTGGACAGCGGGCGGCTCGCGGCCGAACTGGGGCGCGCCGTTCCCTCGGTGGAGGAGGGCCTGGCGCGCATGCGCACCGACCTCGCCACCGGGTATCCCGACCTGCTGCGTGCGCAGACCGTCCCGCAGCAACCGCAGATCGTCGACGAGGGGCACTGACATGGACTTCCGCATTGGCGATCGGGTGATCGGCGACGACCACCCGACCTACTTCATCGCCGACATCGCCGCGAACCACGACGGTGACCTGGACCGGGCCAAGCGGCTGATCGAGCTGTGCGCCGAGGCCGGCGCCGACGCGGCCAAGTTCCAGAACTTCAGCGCGGAGAAGATCGTCTCCGACCACGGGTTCCGGAACCTGGGTGGCAAGGCGTCTCACCAGGCCAGCTGGGACAAGTCCGTGGTCGAGGTCTACCAGAGCGCCTCCATCCCCGATGCCTGGACCGACGAGCTGCGGGCGACGTGCGCCGCGGTGGGGGTCGACTACATGTCGACCCCGTACGACTTCGAGGCGATCGACCTGCTCGACCCGCACGTGCCCGCCTTCAAGGTCGGCTCGGGCGACATCACCTGGCTCGAGTCGATCCGGCGCATCGCCGCTAAGGGCAAGCCGGTGCTGCTGGCCACGGGAGCCTCCGACATCGGTGAGGTCCAGGACGCCGTCCACGCCGCCCTGGCGATCAACCCCGCGCTGTGCCTGATGCAGTGCAACACCAACTACACCGGGAGCGCGGAGAACTACGACCACCTGCACCTGCGGGTGCTGCAGACCTACCGGGCCATGTTCCCGCAGGTCGTGCTGGGTCTGTCCGACCACACCGACGGGCACGCGTCGGTGCTCGGGGCGATCGCCCTCGGTGCCCGGGTCGTGGAGAAGCACTTCACCGACGACCGGTCCCGCACCGGCCCCGACCACGGCTTCTCGATGGACCCGACCACGTGGCGGCACATGGTCGACGCCTCCCGGGAGCTGGAGCGGGCGCTGGGCAGCGGGGACAAGCGGGTGGCGGCGAACGAGACCGAGACGGTCGTGCTGCAGCGCCGCTGCCTGCGGGCAGCCCGTGACCTGGCCGTGGGCGACGTCCTCGACGCGGAGACCGTGGACGTCCTGCGACCGGCCACGCCCGGTGCGCTCCTCCCCGAGGACCTCGCGGCGATCACCGGCCGGCCCGTGCGCCGTGCGCTGGTGGCCGGCCAGGAGATCACCTGGTCCGACGTCGACTGACATGGCACGGGTCTGGTACCTCTCCCGGGCGACCGGTCGGCACGACCAGCGGTGGACCTCGGTGCTGAGCGAGGCCGGTCACACGGTCACCGCCTGGCACCTCGCCGACGGCGTCACCGCGGAGCTGCTCCGGAGGCGCGCCGCCGGTGCGGCCCCCGACCTCGTGGTCGCCGGCCCGCTCAGCGACGCGCTGCCGGTGGCGATCGAGGCGGACGTGGCGCCGACCCTGGCGATGTGCTGGGGGTTCGACGTGTTGCTGGAGACCGACGACCCCGACGTCGGGGCAGCCGTCCGGCGTGCACTCCCACGCGCCGCGGGCGTGCACGTCGACTGTGCGGACATGGCCCGCCGGACGGCCGCGCTCGGCGCCGACCCTGCGGGCATCTCGGTGGCGCCGTGGGGCATCGACGTGGAGCTGTTCTCCCCGGGGCCGGCGGTGCCCGGACTCCGCGAGCGGGCCGGCTTCAACGCGGAGGACGTCGTCGTGCTGTCGACGCGCGCGTGGGAGCCGCCCTACGGTGTCGACGTCCTGCTCGAGGGGTTCGCCCGCGCGCGGTCCCGGGATCCCCGGCTGGTGCTGGCCTGGGGCGGGAGCGGTTCACTCGCCCCGGCCCTGCGCGGCCAGGTCGCCGCTCTCGACCTGGGGGGCGCCGTCGTCGAGCTCGGGGTGCTGCCCCCGGTGGCGCTGCGCGACTGGCTGCGGAGCAGCGACGTCTACGCGAGCGCCGCGCACAGCGACGGCTCCTCCCTGTCCCTGCTGGAGGCGCTGGCGTGCGGGGTCCCGGCGGTCGTGACCGACCTGCCGAGCAACCGGGAGTGGGTGACCGACGAGGTGCGGGGCAGGGTCTTCCGCGACGGGGACCCCGAGGCGCTGGCGGCGGCGCTGGTCGCCGTGGCCGCGGGCCCCTCCGCGGCCGACGCGGTGGCACGACGGCGAGCGGTGGTCCTGGACCAGGGTGACTGGCGACGCAACAGGGCCGTGTTCAGCGCGGCGGTCGACCGGGCGATGGCGGGCGCGGCGTGACCGGTCGGGTGGTGGCCGTGGTGCAGGCGCGGATGAGCTCCCAGCGGCTGCCGGGCAAGGTGCTGGAGCCGCTGGGGGAGCTCCGGGTGATCGACTGGGCGGTGCGGCGGACCGGGCGGGCGGGGAGCGTCTCCGAGGTCGTCGTCGCCACCTCCGACCGGCCGACCGACGACGTCCTCGCCGCGCACTGCCGGGAGCAGGGGCACCCCGTCAGCCGGGGGTCGCTCGACGACGTGCTGGACCGCTTCCTCGCGGCGGCGGAGGCCCACCGGGCCGACCACGTGGTCCGGGTGACCGGTGACTGCCCGCTGGTCGACCCCGAGGTGGTCGACCGCGTGGTCGCCGTCCACCTCGAGGAGGGGCGTGACTTCACCGCGAACCGGCTCCCTCCACCGCACCCACGCACCTGGCCACTGGGTCTGGACGTGGAGGTCGCGACCATCGAGGCGCTGCGGTCGGCGTGGGAGACGGGCCGGGAGCGGCACCACCGTGAGCATGTGATGCCCTACCTCTACGAGGAACCCGGCCGCTTCGACGTCCGGGTCGTGGACGCCGAGGTGCCGGCGGGATCGGTCCGGTGGACGGTCGACACCCCGGAGGACCTCGCGGCCGTCCGTGCGCTGGTCGAGGTCGCCGGTGCGGACCTGGGCACGGGGTGGCGTGAGCTGCTGGCGACGTGGCAGCAGCACCCGGAGCTGGCCCGGCTCAACGCCGGGATCGGTCAGCGCACCGCCGGAGACGTCGACGAGCGGGCCTAGGCCGCGGACCGGCCCCGCGGCCGCGGCGGGGACCGGCCCGGTGACGGGGACCGCGGCCCCGGCGGGCGGGCCGGGGGAGCGCCAGGCCGCGGACGCCACCCGTCAGCTCCTGGGGCGGGGTTCCTGGTACACGCTCGCCACGGCCGCCCCGGCTGTCGCGGGAACGGTCGTGCTGCCCTTCGTGACCCGGCTGCTGCCGGCCCGTGAGTACGCCGTCGTGGCGGTGTGTCTCGTCGTCGTCCAGGTCGGCCTGATCGTGCTCGGGCTCGGGCTCGGGGCCGCCATCACCCGCAGCTACATCCTGGACGCGGCCGGACCGGCACGCGCCCAGGGAGCCGTCCTGCACGGGACGTGGCTGGCGGTCGCCCTCGGTGCGGTGGCCGCCGGCACGAGTCGGCTCTGGTCGGGCCCGGTCCTCGGTGTCCCCTGGAGCCCGGCCGTGCCGTGGGCCTGCGTGGCGGCGGCGGCTGGCAGCGTCGTGATCCTCGGCCAGTCGCTGCTGCGCGGCGCCGACCGGGTCCGGGCCTTCGTCCTGCTCGCCCTGGTCGCCAACCTGGCAGGGCCGGTGACCGGGCTGGTGCTGCTGGTGGTCACCGTCCCGACGCCCGCGGACTACGCGATCGGCCTGGCCGCCGGACAGCTGGCCGCGGCGGTGGCCGCGCTCGTCCTGGTGGTCCGGTCCGGCCGCCCCGACCTGGGCCTCCGCGCCGTCCGGCGGGCTCTCGGGATCGGTCTGCCGACCCTGCCGCACCAGATCGCGCTGTACGTGGCGGTGGGCGGCCTGGTGCTCGTCGCGCAGCACCAGTTGGGCCGGGTGGACAGCGGCCGGACCAGCGTCGTCCTCACCCTCGGCGTGGGTGCGACGGTGCTCATCGCCGCGCTGAACAACGCCTGGGCCCCGGCGGTCTACCGGGCTGCTCCCGCTGACCGGCCCGCGCTGCTGGACCACAGCAGCCGGCGCATCGCGCTGCTGGCGGCCGGCGTCTCCGGCGCCATCGCGCTGGCCGGGCCGTGGCTGCTGGCGGTGGTGGCCCCGGCCGGCTACGAGCGCACCAGCCTCGTCCTCCCGCTGGCCCTGGTGACCGCCGCCGCCGTCCCGTCCGTCCTCTACCTGGCCAGTGCGCACCTGGTCTTCGCGTCGGGGCGGACGCTCGGGCTGGTCGTCACCACGCCGCTGAGCGTGGTGGCCGGGCTGGTGGTGGCCGCGACGGCAGCGGACCGGGCCGGCCTGGTCGGGGTGGCGCTCGGCTACCCGGTCAGCTACCTGTGCCTGGCCCTGTTCACGACGCTGCTGCAGCGGCGGGTCTCCGCGACCCCGTGGCGGCCTCCCGTGCTGCTGCCCGCCTGGACCCTCGCCCTCGGTGCCACGCTCGCCGGGGGGCTGCTCCCGACCGACGGGCCCTGGCTCTGGGTCCGCGCCGCCGCCTGCACCGGAGTGGGCGTGGGCACGGTCCTGGTCTTCCTGCGGGCTGCCCGCGGCTAGGGGCAGCCGAGGTCCCTAGCCGCGGACGACCTCGTCGACCGGCATCGGCTCCTGGTGGGGGACGGGCACCGTTCGCGGCAGACGCCGGGGCAGGTAGCTGAGCGCCCCCACGAACCACTCGCGGGTGGAGAGCCCCTGCTGCGCGGGGGCGGGCGCGGCCGTGGCGGCGGCGGTCGCGCTGCGCCGGCGGGTCACGTTCAGGACGGTCCGGTTCAGCGGGGCCAGTGCCCAGTAGTCCAGGAACGGGCCCGGTCCTCCCGGCCCCGTCCAGCCGAGCACGGCGCGCAGCTCCTGGGGTGACCGCAGGTGCGCCGCGCCCAGCTCGTCGGCAGCCAGCGGCCGGACGACGCCGGCCTCCAGGTGCTGCCCGTGCAGCTCCGGCCACAGCTTGCGGACCCGGTCGTAGGCGGAGGTGTCCTCCCCGTCCAGGTGCAGCGGGTCGCCGTAGACCGCGACGTCCCGCCCCAGCTGGGCCGCGTACAGGACGGGTGTGGACAGCCGGTTGGAGACCACCCGGTCGGCGCGGGCCAGCATGGTCCACAAGCGGCCGAGGAACGCCGGGTCCATCCGCGACCCGAGGACGACGCAGCGGTGGCCCGCGCCGCGGTAGGCGGTGAGGATCTCCGGGTCACGGGCGTCCGCGGCGTACAGGCAGACGGTGGCCGGGCCCTCGACCTCGGCCCAGTGCCGGGCCACCTCGGCGTGGTCGCCCCGGATCCGCTGCGTCTCGATGCCGTGCACCGGCATGATCACGGTGCGGTCCTCGGGGCGCCGTTGCGGTGGGCGCTCGCCGGCGTCGGCGACCGCGGTCAGGTACAGCCACGGTGCGCCGATCGGCACGGTCTCGACCTGCCCGTCCGGCGACCAGGCACGCGACTGGTGGCTCCAGACGAACAGCCGCCGTCGGCCGGTCGGCCAGCCGCGGCCCCCGGCGGTCGACAGGGACGGGAAGTCCCGGAAGTGGGTCCCGACCGGGCTGACCGAGGCCCAGCCGTGCTGGACCAGGCCGGCGATGTGGCGGGGACGTGGCAGGCCGCAGTACGCCGCCAGAGCGGAGCTGTGCCCGTAGTAGTGATTCTGTGACTCCATGTCGATACGGACTCTACGACCTGTGTCGGGTTACCCTCGGCAGGCTGTGAGTGACTCGACGACGCCGTTGCGTGCTGCCCGGCCGGACACGTGGGTCGTCATCCCGTTGTTCAACGAGGCGACGGTCATCGGCGAGGTGGTCCGTGAGCTGCGCACCGAGTTCTCCTGGGTCGTCTGCGTCGACGACGGGTCCAGCGACGGCTCGGCAGAGGTGGCCCGCTCGGCCGGTGCGGTGGTGGTCCAGCACCCGGTGAACCTCGGGCAGGGGGCCTCGCTGCAGACCGGGATCGAGTACGCGCTGCGCGACCCCGGGATGCGCCACGTGGTCACGTTCGACGCGGACGGGCAGCACCGGGTGGCCGATGCCGTCGCCATGGTCGACCGGCTGGTTGCCGGGGAGGCGGACGTCGTCTTCGGCTCCCGGTTCCTCGACGACCGCACCCAGCCGAGCTGGGCCAAGCGCGCCCTCCTGCGGGCGGCAGTCGTCTACACCAACTCCACCACCCGGGTCCGGCTGACCGACGCGCACAATGGGCTGCGCGCCCTGAGCAGGCGGGTGGCGGAGCGGCTGGAGATCAAGCAGAACCGGATGGCCCACGCGTCCGAGATCGTCGAGCAGATCGGCAGCGGCGGGTTCCGCTACGTGGAGCACCCCGTGCACATCCTCTACACCGAGTACTCCCGCTCCAAGGGCCAGTCGATGCTGAACTCGGTCAACATCGTCACCGAGATGTTCTTCAAGTGAGGGGTGCCGGCCGGTGCTGATCCAGATCGTCCTGCTCGCCGGGATCGTCGTGCTCGCCGCGGCCCTCCTCCGCCGCTCCGGCGCACGCCACCAGGCGATCCGCCGGCTGGCGCTGCTCGGCTTCGGCGCCTTCGCCGTCACCTCGGTCGTGGTGCCCGACATCTGGAACGAGCTGGCCGACGTCGTCGGGGTCGGCCGCGGCACCGATCTGCTGCTCTACGGCACGATCATGGTGCTCCTGGGTTTCATCACGACGTCCTACATGCGCTTCCGGGACCTGGAGCACCGCTTCACCAAGCTGTCGCGGCGGATCGCCCTCGACGAGGTGCCCGCGCCGGGTGAGCTGGCCGCGCTGCTGCCCGGTGCCCCGGGCGAGGCCGAGGGCGGGTACCGCCCCTCCGCGTCACGCCGGGCGTCCGCGCCAGCCGAGCCAGGCGCTGGAGACCATCTCGCGTAGGTCCCGTTCCGCGCGCCACCCGAGGGCGGCGCGGATGGTGGCGTCCGACGCCACCACCCGGGGGGCGTCACCGGCCCGCCGCGGCAGCACCTCCGGCTCGGTCGGCAGACCGGTCACCGACCCGATCACGTCCAGCACCTCCCGCACGCTCGCACCGGTTCCCGTGCCGACGTTGAGCAGCAGGTCGGGACCGCCGGCGTCCAGGTGCTCCAACGCGGCGACGTGCGCCTGCGCGAGGTCGGCGACGTGGATGAAGTCACGGATGCAGCTGCCGTCCGGGGTGGGGTGGTCGCCGCCGAACAGCAGCGGGGCGCGCCCGGACGAGAGCCGCTCGAACACCATCGGGATCAGGTTGGTGACCGCCACGTCGGTCAGCGCGGGTTCGGCCGCGCCCGCCACGTTGAAGTACCGCAGGAGCGCGTACCGCAGGCCGTGGGCGTTCGCCGCCGCCCGGGTCATCCACTCGCCGATCAGCTTCGTCTCCCCGTAGGGGGACAACGGCACGGTGGGCGTCTCCTCGGTCACCTGGTCGACGTCGGGCATGCCGTACACGGCCGCGGAGGAGGAGAAGACGAGCAGGTCGACCTCGCGGGCGCGCATCGCCTCCAGCAGCGTGAGCAGCCCGGTGACGTTCTCCTGGTAGTAGTGCAGGGGCAGCGCCACGCTCTCGGCGACCTGCTTCTTGGCGGCCATGTGCACGACGCCGCGGACCCGGTGCTCCAGCAGGACCCGCTCCAGCAGGTCGCGGTCGTGCACGCTGCCGCGGACCAGGGGCACGTCGACCAGGTGGTCCCGCCCGGTCGACAGGTCGTCGAGCACCACGACCTCGTGCCCGCGGGCGGTCAGTGCACGCACGACGTGCAGTCCGATGTACCCCGCGCCACCAGTGACCAGCCAGCTCACCGGGTGAGCTTAGGCGACGGGTGGTGCGCCGGGCGGGATCTCAGTCCAGGAGCCGGGAGACCGCCGACAGCCGCGCGTCGCCGGCCATCGAGGCCAGCCAGGTCGCCCAGCCCGGTCGGGTGCGCACGGCCTCCAGGGCGCTGCGTGCGGCGGCCCGGTCGCCCCGGCGGGAGGCGGCCAGCGCGGCGTACAGGTCGCGGGCGCCCTCCGGCGCGAAGACGGCCAGGGTCTCGTAGTCCCGCTCGTCGTAGGCGCGCTGCAGGTTGCGGAGCATCCGCAGCTGGGCCACCGGGTCGCCGGAGTCGTCGACCCGCAGGTCGATCCGGACGCCGTCGTCGTCCTCGGTGGCCGGCTCGCCGCCGACCACCAGCAGGGCGGCGGACTGCCGGCCGCGCAGGTCGCCGCCGGCGTCCTGACCCGCGGTCAGCGCGGCCAGCAGCCGGTCGGCGAGCGGGCCGCCGGCGGAGCCGAAGGCGGCCGACATCGCCGGCAGCACGTCGGGCGAGGTGAGCATGTTGCCCTGCACGCTGAAGCCGTCGCCGAGCAGGTGCCCGCTGGCCGGCAGCGACCCGCGCCCGGTGTCGGCGGCGACCTGGCCGCCGGCGTCGAGCACCGCGATCTGCCGGTCGACGTCCTCGGCGGCGTGCGAGGCGTGCCGCACCAGGTCCTGGGGGGAGGTGCCCGCCGCCAGGCCGGCCATCAGCGAGGTGCCCAGCCCGCGCCGGCTGCGGGCCTGCACGGCCACCACCCCGACCCCGGGCCGCACGGTCGGGACGGCGCGGCCGACGGCGAGGATGCAGGAGGAGACCGCGATGCCCAGGTCCCCGGTGCCCGGGTCCCGGGCGATGACGGAGAAGGTCACCGGCGCTCGTCCCTGCCCCGGTCGCGGCCTCGCTGCAGGGGTCGGCGCCGAGCGTGCGACGCGTGGGGGGCCTTTCTCACACGCCCGCCGGCAGCGACATCACCGGCACGTCGGCGGGGACCTCCAGCGGTGCGCCGGTGGTGGCCACGACGTCGGCGGCGGTGACCCCGGGGGCGGTCTCGCGGAGCACCAGCCCGGTGGGGGTGACGTCGATGACAGCGAGGTCGGTGACGATGCGGTCGACGCACGCCTTGCCGGTGAGCGGCAGCGAGCACTCGGCGACGATCTTCGCCGACCCGTCGCGGGCGGTGTGCTCCATCATCACGATCACCTCACGTGCTCCGTGGACCAGGTCCATCGCGCCGCCCATGCCGTTGACCATCTTGCCGGGGATGAGCCAGTTGGCCAGGTCGCCGGCGGCGCTGACCTGCATGGCACCCAGGACGGCGACGTCGACGTGGTGGCCGCGGATCATGCCGAAGGACAGCGCGGAGTCGAAGTAGCTGGCGCCGGGCAGGACGGTGACCGTCTCCTTGCCGGCGTTGATCAGGTCGGCGTCCTCCTCGCCCGGGAAGGGGTAGGGGCCCACGCCGAGGACCCCGTTCTCGCTCTGCAGCACCACGTGCACGCCGTCGGGCACGTGGTTGGGCACCAGGGTGGGCATGCCGATGCCCAGGTTGACGTACTGCCCGTCGCGCAGGTCGGCGGCGACGCGGGCGGCGAGCTGGTCGCGGGTGAGCGCCATGGTCAGGCCTCCGTGGTCTCGGTGCCGGCAGCCGCGGGGGTCGCCGCGCTCGGACGGGGGCGGGTGGTGCGCTTCTCGATCTTCTTGGCCGCGGCCGGGTCGGCCGGGTCGACGGCGACCACCCGCTGGACGAAGACGCCCGGCAGGTGGACCGCCTCCGGCGGGATCTGCCCGGGCTCGACGAGCCGCTCGACCTCGGCGATCGTCACCCGGCCGGCCATCCCGGCCAGCGGGTTGAAGTTGCGCGCCGACTCGCGGAACACCAGGTTCCCGTGCCGATCGCCCACCGCGGCGCGGACCAGGGCGAAGTCGGCGGTCAGCGCCGTCTCCAGCACGTAGTCGGTGTCCCCGAACCGGCGGGTCTCCTTCGGCGGGCTCGTCGCGACGACGTTGCCGTCGGCGTCGTAGCGCACCGGGATGCCGCCGTCGGCGACCAGCGTGCCCACCCCGGTGGGCGTGTAGAAGGCCGGGATGCCGGTGCCGCCGGCGCGCAGCCGCTCGGCGAGCGAGCCCTGCGGGGTCAGCTCGACCTCCAGCTGCCCGGAGAGGTAGAGCCGGGCCAGCTCCTTGTTGCCGCCGACGAAGGAGCTGATCGTCTTGGCGATCCGGCCGGCGTAGAGCAGCACGCCCAGCGCCTGGTCGTCGACGCCGCAGTTGTTGCTGATCGTCGTCAACCGGTCGGCGCCCTGCTCGAGCAGGGCGCCGATCAGCGCGAACGGCACTCCGCAGAGGCCGAACCCGCCCACCGCCAGGGTGGCGCCGGAGGGGATGTCGGCAACGGCCTCACGTGCGCTGGGGACGACCTTGTCCATGCGGCTGACCACCGTCCTTCGTCGGCTGGGCCGGCGGAGGAGTCAGACGGGGTGGCCCAGCTCGCGGATCCCGTCGAGCTTCGTGCCGAGCGTAGCGGTGACCCGCTCGGCCTCGGCCCGGCTCTGCAACTGGGCGGAAGCCGCGTCGTGGACCAGCACCAGGGAGGCCCCGGCCGCCAGGGGCGCCAGCAGCCAGGCCACCGGGCCGGCCTCGGTCGCGGTCCGCTCGTCGACCAGGACCCGGTCGCCGGCGGCCAGGCCCAGCCGCGCGGCCAGCTCCTCGGCGGTCCGGGTGAGCTGGCCGAGGGTGAGCTCCACCCCGCCGGCGATCAGGCCCGGCCGCGTCGCGTCGACCGGCTGCCAGGGGGTGAAGACGTCGCCCTGCCCCCGCACCTCCAGCGCGAAGTCGCGGGCCGGCCCGGCGTAGCCGGTCATCCCCATGCCCAGCGGGTGCAGCGAGAGGCCCAGCAGCTCGGGCAGCCCCTGCTCCTCCAGCGGCGGCAGCCGGTCCTGGGCGGCGAGCACGACGTCGGCGTCGGTGAGCCGGCCGTCGTCCTCGACGGCGGTGTCGAGCACCGCGGCCCCGCAGCTCCAGACGCCGAGCAGGACCGCGGCCGTCTGCCAGTGCACCGGCAGCGCCACCGCCACGGTGCTGCCGGGGGCGGTGTCGAACTCCTCCTGCAGCAGGTTCGCCGCCTTCGCCACCCAGTTGGCCAGCGTGGTCGCCGACAGCTCGACCCGGTCGCCGGAGGCGTCGTCGTACCAGGTGATCAGCGGCGCCGCTGGGTCGCGCCGGACGCGGGCGGTGAGCAGGTCGGCGGGGCCGCTGGGAGGGGTGTGGGTCACGCGAACAGCGTGGCACCCGCCCACCCCGGCTCCCGCCATCGGTTGCCGGCCGGAGCTACAGTCGAGCGCCGAGGGGCGGCGTCGCCCCGGGCAGAGCGAAGCCGTCGCCGTCCGTGGCCGGGGCTCGTCGTGCGGGCCGGTGGTCCGCGCCCGACCGGGAGGCCGAGGAGATGACCACAGAGACCGCTGCGCCCGGCGGCGCCTCCGCAGTCGCCCAGCGCGCCGGTAGACGGGCCCCCGACGGCCCCGGACGGGGCCGCACCGCGGGGTGGCTGCTCGGGCTGGCCACCTACGGCGGTTACCTGGTCCTGCAGGTGGTGCAGCTCCTCGTGCTGCACCAGCTGGCCCCGCGCTTCTTCTGGCTCGACGACTCCCAGTCCCAGTTCGGGCCGATGACCTGGTGGATGGGCCGGAACCAGCAGGACGGGCGGCCACCCCTGATGGACCCGGACCTGGGCCAGGCGGGCAACCTCGTCGCGGACATGCAGTACGGCGCGCTCGACCCGCTGCACTGGGGGCTCCAGGCGCTGGCCGCACAGACCGACGACCTGCTGCTGATGTCCTGGCTCTTCGGCGGCGGTTGCGTGCTCGGCCTGGGCTCCGGCGCGCTCGTGCTGCTGCGGCACCACGGGGTCCGGCGGCCGCTGGCGGTCGCCGGCGCGATCGGGATCGCCTCCAGCGGCTTCTTCCTCTGGTACGGCAGCTCGTGGTGGCCGCTGATGTGGAGCGTCGCCTGGCTGCCCTGGTTCTGGTGGGGGCTGGCGACGCGACGCTGGTGGGGCGTCGTCGTGCTGGCGCTGGCCACCTGGGCGCTGCTGACCTCGGGCAACCCCTACGTCCTCTTCTTCGCCCTGGCCATCATCGTGGCCCAGGCCGCCGAGCGGGTGCGCGCCGCCGGGTCCGTGCGGGCCCTGCTCGGCCTGGCGGATGCCGCTCGCCTGCTCGCGCTGTTCGGTGGGCTGGCGGTGGCCCTGCCCACGCTGCTCAGCACCGTCCAGCTCTCCCCGTACATGTCGCGCCAGGGCGCGGAGCCGGTCATCGGCAACGCGGGGTTCGGGGTGCCCAACCTGGCCGACGTCGTCCTCGGCGGCGCCACGCTCATGGGGCAGACCAACGCCTGGACCGGCGCGGTCCAGGTGGTGCCCGCGATGGCGACGCTGGTGGTCGCGCTGCCGGCGTTGGCCCTGGTGCGCTGGCGGACGGCGCTGCGCCACCCCGGCGTGCTGACGGCGCTGACCGTCTACGTCCTGGCGGTCGTCCTCACCCAGCTGCCGACGACCGTGTCGGTGTTCCGCTACCCGTTCCGGTACCTGGTGATCGTGCAGGTGCTGCTCCCGCTGCTCGCGCTGATCGCGGTGACGGCGGCTCCGGCGCTGGAGCGGAAGCGGCTCCGCCTGGCGCTGTTCATCGTCGGGGCGCAGGCCCTGCTGGCCTGGTTCCGGGCACCGCTCTTCGTGCGCTGGCACGTGCTGGCAGGGGTGCTGGCCGTGGTCGCCCTGGTGTGCCTCGTCGTCGCCCTGCGCCGGCGTCCGCCCTGGGCGACGGTCGCGGCCGGTGCCCTGGTGGTGCTCAGCGCCGGGTCGCTCTTCCTCGGGGTCGGGATGATGCTCTCGGTGCAGGAGCGGGCAGACGTGCTGGAGGGGGCGACCTCCGAGACGGAGGGTCCGTTCCGCTCGCTCCCATCCGGCCGCGAGCTGGGCACCACCGCGGCCGACTACCGGGCCAACTCCCTGGTCACCGACGGCGCCGCCACCGTGATCACCTCCGACTTCGGTCCGGCGATGGGGTGGACCCGTGGGGTGCTCCGGGGCAACGGCAACCTGGTGGCCGAGTTCGTCACCGGTGGCGGCTCGCTGGCGGTCTGGCACCGCGGGGTGAACGAGCACTGGTGCCGCGACTACGACGGCTCGACCTGCGGCCGACCGGCGGACCTGCTCGCGACGGCGCCCGGCACCGGCAGGGCGTGGGTCGACCTCCTCTCCTCGGACCGGGTGCTGCTGGGCACCGTCCCGCAGGCGGTGCGGGCGCA
This sequence comes from Modestobacter sp. SYSU DS0875, assembly GCF_054050915.1. Lineage (NCBI taxonomy): Bacteria > Bacillati > Actinomycetota > Actinomycetes > Geodermatophilales > Geodermatophilaceae > Modestobacter > Modestobacter sp. SYSU DS0875. The sequence goes on from NZ_JBJHAH010000030.1 coordinate 40,283, forward strand.
CTTCGAGGCCACGTGGACCCCGGCCGGCCGCGTCGGCGAGTTCGACGCCTTCGAACGGCGCGACGACCTCCCCGGCCGGGTGACCGCCGCCCAGGACGTCGTCGTGACCCAGCAGCCCGGGGACTCCGGCCTGGCCTACGGTGAGGAGCCGATGGACGTCTACACCGTCAGCACGGGCTCGTCCCCCGGGACGGTGACCACCCGCATCCCCTTCTGGCCGGGGCTGCGCGCCACGGTCGACAGCGCGCCCGTCGAGGTCGGCTCCCTGGACGACGCGGTGCTCAGCATCGAGCTCCCGGCCGGGCTGCAGGACGCCCGGCTGGAGATCTCCTACGTGCCCGTCGGTGAGCAGGTGCTCGTGCCCGCCTTCGTCGCCGGTGGGGTGCTGACCGCGGGCGCGGTCCTCACCGCGCTGCTCGCCGACCGACGCCGCCGGGGCGGACCCGCCGTCGCCGCGTCCGCCGCCGGGGAACGGGCGGTCGCCGCGTGAGCGGGGGTCTGCGGGCGCAGCTGCACCAGCTGCTGCAGTTCCTGCTCGGCTCGTGCCTCGGCCTCGCCGTCGACCTGTCGGTCTTCGCGCTGGGCATCCGGTTGGGCGCGGCACCCTGGCTGGCCAACACCGTCAGCGCCGGCTGCGCCGTGGTCGTCGTCTACCTCTTCGTCACCAAGTACGCGTTCCAGGGCGGGCGGTCGCGCTCGTCGTTCCTGTTGTTCGTCGCCTGGTACGTGACCTCGATCCTGGGCTTCTCCGTCCTGATCGAGCTCCTGCACGCCACGACGGGGTGGGCGCCCTTCGCCTGTAAGTTGGTCTCGCTGCCGTTCTCGTTCGCAGCCAACTTCGGCGTCAGCAAGGTCCTCTTCCGGCAGCGTCCGCCGGCCGTCGTCCCGGGCGCCGGGCCGGCACCCGCGCCGGACGGGCCGGCCACCGAGGGCAGCGAGGACGGCGTGCGGCCCCGACGGGTGGGGTGACCACCTGATGCGGCGAACGGGCCAGGGGGAGGAAGGGCTACAGGAGGGTTTCGTGGACGTGGGTGGGACGGCGGGCACCGTGCGGGCACTCCTGTTCGACCTGGACGGGACGCTGGTGGACACGCGCGAGGCGAACTTCCTGGCCTACCGGGACGCCTTCGCCGCGTCCGGGTACGACCTGACGGCCGCGCAGTTCGAGACGACGTGGGGGCGCGACTCGCGCGACTTCATCCCCGACCTGCTGCCCGGCATCGACCAGGCAGGGGTCGACACGATCCGGGCGGCCAAGAGCCGTCGCTACGCCGACCTGCTGGACCGGACCAGCGCCAACACCGCGCTGGTCGCCTTCCTCCGGCTGGTCGCGCCGACCCACCGGACGGCGCTGGTGAGCACGGCGAAGTCCGGTAACGGCCGGCAGATCCTCGACACCCACGGACTCACCCCGCTCTTCGACGTCGTCGTCTGGGGCGACGAGGTCACGTGCAGCAAGCCGCACCCGGAGGGCTACCTGCGGGCGCTGGAGCTGCTCGGGGTGGAGGCGGCGCACGCGCTGGCCTTCGAGGACTCCGCCACCGGCCGCGCGGCCGCGCTCGCCGCCGGCCTCCCCGTCCTCGAGGTGCCCCACTTCTGATGTCGCAGCCCCGATACTCCCGCGGTCGACTGGTCCTCATCGTCGTCGCGCTGGTCTCCCTCGCCGTGTTCACCGCGGTCTGCTGGTCCTCGCTCACCGAGGTGTGGAGCCGGCTGGCCGACGGCCTCTCCGGCGGTGACTGGGCGGTGCTCGGCGTGGCCTCGGTGGTCCAGCTCGCCGGTCACATGCTGCGTGCGGCGCGCACCAAGGTGCCCCTGGACAACGTCCGCCGGGGGAGCCTCGCCGGCCAGTTCCGGCACCTGACCATCGGCTACCTGTTCAACGTGGTCTTCCCGCTCCGCGTCGGGGAGGTGGTGCGGGCGTACCTGGTCGCCAAGACGGTGCGGATCAGCTTCCTGTACACGCTGCTGGCGGTCGTGCTGGAGCGCCTCATCGACGTGGTGCTGGTGTCGGTCGCCTTCCTGCTGTTCATCTCGCTGGTCGGCGTGCCGACCAGCGGGGTGGCCCAGCTGGCCACGGTGGCGCTGGTCGTGGCGGTCGCGCTGATCGCCTCATTCGCCGCCCTCGTCCGGGAGAACGCCGTCCTCATGCGGCTGGCCTGGCAGGCGACCGCCTGGCTGAACAACGACCTGGAGAACCGGGCCCGGTTCAAGATCTGGTCGGTCATCTTCGGCTTCCAGCGGTTCTTTCGGCAGCGTCGTCAGCTCGCCCGCTACGGCGTCCTCGCGCTGGCGTCCTGGGCCTGCTACCTCGCGGCCGCGGCCTTGGTGGCGCTGACCGTCTTCCCGGCGCTGACCGGCCGGGACCTTGCGCTGGCCACGGCCGCACCGTCCGCGGTGGTCAGCCCCAGCCTCGGCAACGGTGACCCCGGGAGGTACCTGGCGGACGCGACGTCCTTCCTCGGGAGCAGCGGCCTGGACGGCCCGTCGGTCGCGGTGTTCGCAGCGGCAGCCTGGGCGTTCACCAACGTGCCGGTGCTCGTCGTCGCCGTCGTCGCCCTCTTCGTCAACTGGGCCCGCCGCACCAGCGACCCGCTGGCCGGCGTACAGCCCGCTCCCGCCGATCGGTACGTGAACAAGCTCGGCCGGGAGGAGGACATCTCCGGGTCGATGACCCACTTCCTGGACGCCTACTTCCAGCGCCAGGAGCTCAGCCAGGTCATGCACCGGCTGGAGGTCAACGGCAACGTGAGCCTGGTCCGCTTCTTCAAGGGCGGCTCCAACGCGGTCACGCTGCTGGCCACCGACGGCACCGAGCTGTTCGTCAAGAAGATGGTGCCGCTGGAGCACGCCCACCGGCTGAAGAACCAGTACGACTGGCTGGCCGCGCGCAGCTCGCACGAGCAGCTGGTCACCGTGCTGCGCGAGGAGCACGCGCCGGACTTCTACGGCATCGACCTGGAGTACCGGCCCTCCAGCGTGCCGCTGTTCGAGTACGTCCACGAGAACTCCTTCACCGAGTGCGCGGCCAAGCTCAGCGACGTGTGGGCCTACATGTACGACCGGGTCTACGACGTGGCGCCGCTGGCCGACCACGCCGACCTGCGCGACGACTACGTCGCCGAGCGGCTGGTCGGCCGGTTGCGCGCCGCCGCCGGCTCGCACGAGGCGCTGGCCGAGGCGATGCGCGGGGACCGGATCGTGGTCAACGGCCGGGAGTACGACAACGTCGACCGGGTGATCGAGCGGATCCGGGGGAGCGAGGCGGCCTGGCGCGACCTCGCCACCTACCAGGAGTCGACGGCGATCCACGGCGACCTGACCGTGGACAACATCCTGGTGGACATGAGCAGCCGCGAGGTGCTGGTCATCGACCCCTCCGACGACAACCAGGTGCGCGGGCCGATCATCGACTTCGCCCGGCACCTGCAGTCGCTGGAGTACGGCTACGAGTTCCTCAACGAGGACGAGACGCCGGTGCTGCTCGGCCGTGCCGGGGAGCTGCCGGAGATCGTCTTCCGGGACAGCCGGTCGGCCCGGTACGCCGAGCTCGCCGACCACGTGAGCACGACGATCATGCCGCGGTACCTGAGCCCGGCCGAGCAGCGTGCGGTCTACTTCCACGTCGGGCTGTTCTACGGGCGGATGCTCACCCACCGCGTGGTGATCAACCCGGGGACGGCGCTGAAGTACTACGGCGTCTGCGTGCTCGCGCTCAACCGCTTCATCGACCAGTACGAGCTGCCCCGGCGCGACGACCGGGTGGACGACATCTTCGGCACGGAGCCGAGAGAAGGGCAGGTGCTCCAGCCGTGGACGCCGTGATCGCGATCCCCGCGTACAACTGCGCGCCGCAGATCGGCCGGGTGCTCGACGAGATCACGGACGAGGTGGCCGGCCGGGTCCGCGAGATCTGGGTGATCGACAACCGCAGCACCGACGACACCCTCGAGCGTGCGCTGGAGTACCGCCGGAGCGGTCGCCTGCCCAACCTGCGGGTCTTCCGCAACCGGCAGAACAACAGCCTGGGCGGCACCCACAAGGTGGCCTTCGAGCACGCCCGGCGGGCCGGGCACAGCCACGTCGTGATCCTGCACGGCGACAACCAGGCCAGCAGCGCCGAGGTCGGGCTGCTGCTCGACCACGCCGAGGCGCACCCGGAGACCCAGACGGTGCTCGGCTCCCGGTTCAGCCGCCGGTCGCGGCTGCACGGCTACGACGCCAAGCGGGTCTGGGGCAACCGGGTCCTCAACGCGGTCTACAGCGTGGTCACGCTGCGCCGGCTGGAGGACCTCGGCTCGGGGCTCAACCTGTTCGCCCTGCGCGACCTGGACCCGGCCACCTACCTGCGGTTCGCCGACAAGCTGACGTTCAACTACGAGCTGATCCTGGACCTGGTCGCCCGGAAGGTCAGGTTCGCCTTCGTGCCGATCACCTGGCGGGAGGAGGACCAGGTCTCCAACGCGCGGAACTGGAACGTCTTCCGCACCGCGCTGCGCAACCTGGCGCTGTGGCGGCTCGGTCGCCGGACGACCCAGCCGGTCGAGGGGCGCGACTACGAGTGGGACGAGGTGCAGTGATGGCCACCCTGCAGGTGCTGATGCCGATGGGCGGGCTGGGGACCCGGTTCCGCAAGGTCGGGATCACCACGCCCAAGCCGCTGATCGAGGTCGGCGGGGTGCCGATGTTCCAGCGGGCGCTGCGCTCCTTCGACCCCTGGCAGGGGGAGAAGTCCGTCACCGTCGTCGTCCGGGAGGACAACGACCGGGAGTTCGACCTGGCCGCCCGGGTCCGGGGTGTGGAGCCGTCGGCGGAGATCGTGCTGCTCGACCACGACACCCGGGGGGCGGTGGAGACCTGCCTGGAGGCGCGGGACCGGCTCGACCCGGACCAGCCGCTGGTGATCATGGACTGCGACATCGCCTTCGACAGCCCGGAGTACTTCCGGGTGCTCCAGGCCGCGGTCGAGCGCCAGGACGTCGACGGGCTGCTGCTCTCCTTCCACTCCGACCTGCCGCGTTACAGCTTCGCCGAGGTGGGCGCCGACGGTCTGGTCACGCGCACCGCGGAGAAGCAGGCGATCTCGACCGATGCGCTGATGGGCGTCTACTCCTTCACCTCGGCCCGGGTGTTCCTCGATGCGGCCGAGCGGCTCGTCGCCCGGCAGATCGACGCGGCGATGCCGGAGTACTACGTCTCCCTGGTCTTCAACGAGCTGATCGGCTCCGGTCGCCGGGTGGGCCTGGTCCGCGGGGACTTCTACTGCTTCGGCACACCGGAGGAGCTGGCGGCGTTCGAGGAGACCGGCGCACCCGTCTGAGCCGCCGCGGCCGGTGCACCGCCGTCGACCCGAGCCGTCGTCGGCGCCCTGCCCGGGCGCCGACGACGGCTCAGTTGATGCAGGTGGTGTCGGCGGCGGTGCGCGGTGCTTCGTCCGGGGTGCTCGGGGTGACCGGCTGGGCGGTGACCGGCTGGCCGATCCCGTTGAAGTCCGAGCCCAGGACCAGCTGCACGGTGCCGCTGGTGGCATCGGCGACCTGCTTGGTGACCGCGCCGGGGACCGCGGCGGCCAGGGTGGCCGCCAGGCCCTCGTCACCCGCGGCGTGGCGGATCTCGGTCACCGAGTAGTCGGAGGAGTCGGCGTTGGCGGTCCCGGCCACCGGGAAGCCGGCCCCCTCGAGCTCGCCGGCCGCGCTGGCGGCCAGGCCGCCGATGCCGGAGCCGTTGTAGACCTCGACGGTGACCTGGGCCGGGGCGACCGGGGCCGGTGCCTCGGCCGTGGCGTCGGCGGGCGGCTCGGGCTCGGCGTTCAGCTCGGCGAAGAAGGCGTGCAGGGTGTCGGTGTCCTCGAGCTGGACGATCGACTTCCCGTCCTCGGTGGCGGTGCCGAGATTGGGCACCGTCTGGAACTCGATGCCGCCGGCGGTGACCGACTGCATCTGCTGGGCCAGCTGCAGCAGGTTCAGGTTCTGGTCGACCGTCAGCGAGTCCGCGGCGGCCCGCACCAGCTCCCGCTGCTTGCCCAGGTCGAGGAGGACGTCCTCGGACAGCATCTTGCGCAGCACCCCGCCGATGAAGACCTGCTGGCGGACGATCCGGTCGAAGTCGCCGCGCGGCAGGTTGTGCCGCTGCCGGACGAACTTGAGCGCGTCGGCGCCGCTGATGGTCTGCACGCCCGCCGGGAACACCGCGCCGGACCACCGTGAGTCGTCCACCGGCTCGCACAGGTTCACCTCGACGCCGCCGACCACGGAGGTGAGCTCGAAGAAGCCGAGCAGGTCGACCTCGGCGTAGTGGTCGATCTGGAGCCCGGTGAGCCCGTTGATGGTCTGCACCAGCAGCTGCGCGCCCTGGGCGTTCTTGGCCTCCTCGGACGCGCCGTCCGGGGCGTTCATCCGGCCGTAGGCGTAGGCGGCGTTGAGCCTCTCCTTGCCGTACCCGGGGATCTGCACGTACGAGTCGCGGGGGAAGGAGACGAACGACGCCTTCGACCCGTCGGCCGGGACGTGCACCAGGATCATCGTGTCGGTGTTGAGGCCGGAGTCCTCGCCGGCCTGCAGCTCGACCAGCTGCTGCTCGGTGAGGTTGGCCCGGCTGTCGCTGCCGACGAGCAGCAGGTTCATCGCCTCGCCGGTGCGCACCGTCTCGTCGTTGCCGTCGCTGGGGATGGCGTCGGTGCGGTTCACGGTCGCGTCGGCGACCCGGCCGAGGTACCAGCCCCACCCGCTGGTGGCCAGCACGACGACGGAGACGGCCAGCGCCACGACCCGCCCGGTCCAGGCCAGCCGGCGGTCACCGGGACCGTCCGTGGTGACCCGGCCGCCCGGTGCCCGGCCCGCCCGGGGGTCCAGGCGCGGCGGCAGTGCGCGAGACGGGGGAGTCCGGCGGCGCCCGTCGTCTGTGCTCATGCGGTGTCCTCACGTCGAGGTGCCGACGTCGGTGCACTGCCCCCCGGGGGGGCAGTCGTCCAGCGGCGCGATCACGTCGGACTCTACGACGCGCGGCTGTGTGCGCCGGCCGCTGTGGACGAGCCCCCCCCGACGTGTCCACCCCAGACGTCCCACCGGTCCCAGTGGGCTCCCCGCCGGGACCGCCGTGGGCGTGTCCGGCTCAAGTACCCGGCGCAGGGGCCGATGGTCTCTGGAGCAAGCGGTCGGCAGCACCAGGCCGACCGAGCAACCGTTCACCGGAGGACCCGCCCGTGCGCCGCATCCTGACCGGACTCATCGCCTTCCTCCTCCTCACCGGCACCTTCCTGGTGCTCCCCGTCTACGCCGAGGAGGGACCCGAGGCCCAGCCGGTGGTCACCTCCAGCGACGAGGTGCCGCTGGGGTCGGTCGAGGAGCCGGCGCCGGAGGTCGAGGTCCAGGAGGGCACCACCGTCCCGGTCGAGGGGGTGCCGGCCGCCGCGCCGACGCTCTCGCTCACCCGCACCGACACCGCACCGTTCTCGCTGGTCGGCGTCACGTGGGCCTTCGACCCGCAGGTGTCCGACACCGTGGTGCAGGTCCGCGTGCGGGACGCCGACGGTGACTGGGGGACCTGGACGGAGGTCACGCCGGAGACGGCCGACCAGCAGGCGGTCGGCACCGGGGCGGAGCTGCGGAGCGGCACCAGCCCGTTGTGGACCGGCCCCGGCACCGGTGTCGAGGTCGAGCTCGTCACCCGCTCCGGTGCGCAGCCCACCGACGTCGCGCTGGACCTGATCGACCCGGGGAGCAGCCCCGCGGACGGTGCGCTCGACGACCCGGAGATCACCGACACCGCGCACGCCGCCGCCACCATGCCCGCGATCTACTCGCGCGCGCAGTGGGGCGCCGACGAGCGGATCCGCACCTGGGACCCGCAGTACGCGTCGACGATCAAGGCGGCGACGCTGCACCACACGGCGGACTCCAACAGCTACTCGGCGCCGGACGTCCCGGCGATCATGCGGTCGATCTACCGCTACCACACGGTGAGCCTCGGCTGGGGCGACATCGGCTACAACGTCATCGTCGACAAGTTCGGGCGCCTCTGGGAGGGCCGCTTCGGGGGCCTGGCGAGCACGGTGATGGGCGCCCACGCCGGCGGCTTCAACACCTCGACGTTCGGCGTCTCCATGCTCGGCAACTACGACGTCGTACCGGTGCCGCAGGTCACGGTCGACGCCGTCGTCGCGGTCATCGGCTGGAAGTTCTCGCTGTTCGGCATCGACGCCCGCGCGACGACGACGCTCCGGTCGAGCGGGGGCGGCACCGCGCGGTACGCCGCCGGCGCCTCGGTCACGCTGCCGACGATCTTCGGGCACCGCGACGTCGGGTCCACAGCGTGCCCGGGCAGGTACGGCTACGCCCGGCTCGCCGAGATCCGGGACCGGGTGGCCGACCTGGGGACGTCGTCCATCTGGCTGGTCCGGAACCGGTACGACTCCGATCCGGCGGCGCGCACGCTGCTCGGCGCGCAGACGACCCCGCCGACCCTGACCCCGGACGGCTCGGGCGCCTTCGCGCACTACGTCAACGGGTCGATCTACGCCTCGCCGACCACCGGCGCGCGGATCCTGCGCGGCCCGGTGCGCGACAAGTGGGCCTCGCTCGGCTGGGAGCGGGCCGCGGTCGGCTACCCCGTCACCGACGTCACGACCCTCTCCGCCGGGGACGGCGCCTTCGCGCACTTCCAGCGGGGGTCGGTGTACTGGTCGCAGTCCTCGGGTGCGCACGTGGTGTCGGGTGCGGTGCGGGATCGGTGGGGTGTGTCGGGCTGGGAGTACGGCTCGTTGGGGTATCCGGTGGTGGACCAG
>NZ_JBJHAH010000031.1:0-44698 GCF_054050915.1 Modestobacter sp. SYSU DS0875
CCCCCCCCCCCCCCCCGCCCCCCCCCCCCCCCCCCCCCCCCCCCCCCCCCCCCCCCCCCCCCCCCCCCCCCCCCCCCCCCCCCCCCCCCCCCCCCCCCCCCCCCCCCCCGGGGTGGGTCAGTCGCCGCGCAGGCGCTCGCCGATCGTGGGGTCGGCGACCCAGTCGCGGTGGGGGATGCGCCGGATCGAGCGGACCTCGCCGATCGTCGACCACTCGTCGCCGCCCAGGCGGGCGAGCGGGCGCAGGTGCTCGATCCGGGGCCGGCCGTCCTCGACGGCGGCCTCGGCGACGGCGATGTTGACCACCCGGCCGAAGACGACGGTGCTGTCGCCCAGTCGCAGGGTGGCGTGCAGCGTGCACTCCACCGCCACCGGCGACTGCGCGACCCGGGGCACGCCGACCACCCGGCTGGGCTCGAGCCGCACGCCGGTCTGCTCGGCCTCGCCGGTGTCCGGCGGGAAGTCCGTGGCGGTGGCGTTGACCTGCTCGAACAGCGGTTCGGGCGTCAGGCTGACGGTGAACTCGCCGGTCTCCTCGACGTTGCGCAGCGAGTCCTTGCGGCCCACCGAGGTGAACTGCACGACCGGCGGCTGCACGCTGGCCACCGTGTAGAAGGAGTGCGGCGCGAGGTTGTGCACGCCGGTGGCCGAGCGGGTGCACACCCAGGCGATCGGCCGGGGGACCACGACGGAGTTGAGCACCCGGTAGAAGGCGCCGCCGTCCATCGCGGCCGGGTCGAAGTCCACCCTCGGTGGGTTGCTCTGCTCGGTCACCCGGTCATCCTCGCGCCCGGCCGGTCGTGGCTCAGCTCGGGCCCTGGTGCTCCGGTGGGTGCTCGGCGCGCCAGTCGTCGAAGGCGGCGAGGAACGACTCGGCCATCCGCTGCTCGGTGACCAGCTGGTCGCGGTCCCGGTCGTCGACCATCCGCTGGCTCAGCGCCATCGTGTTGAACCGGATCGCCCGGAAGTACGGGGTGAACGACCGGGGCTGGAACGCCCGCTCCGACGGTCGGGGGGTCACGCCGGCCGGGGCCCAGGCCGGGGGCTCGGGCAGCGCCGGCAGCTGCAGTGCCTCGACCGCGGCGAGCACCGGCTCGTCGTCGGTGCGGTCGGTGAAGTCCTGGGACAGCTCCCGGAACACCTCGCGGCCGTCCGGGGCCAGGACGACGACGAGCGGCCGGAAGATCGACGCGTCGGCGTCCCAGGCGTCCAGCGGCTTGGCCAGCTGTTCCCCGTCGGGGTCGCTGGCCCACCGGAACGGCAGGTGCCACGTCCGGTTCATGGCCAGCTGGACCTCCGGCGGATCGACCGAGGCGAGCACCACCTCCGCACCGGCGGCGGAGAAGCGGGACGAGGACCGGGCCAGGCGGACCGCCTGGGCGCAGCAGTAGGGCTACCAGTCGCCGCGCAGACCGACCAGGACGAGCGCGGCGCGATCGTCGGCGCGCAGGGTGAGCAGGTCGCTGGTGTCCATGTCCCCAGGCTAGGTGCGTTGGGCCGAGGACGCCGGGTGGTCCGCACCCGTCGCCGCCAGGGTCCGCCCCCGCCACGTCAGCGTCCCCCGGCGGCGCTCGACCAGCGATCGGGCGACCAGCACGTCGAGCAGGGCGATCGACCCCGGGTGCGCCAGGGCGTCGGGCCACCACCGGCTGCCCGTGCGGGCGGCGACGACGGCCCGCCCGGCCACCCCGGCGGCGTAGCCGACCGCCCCGGCCCGGGAGCCGGTGAGCGCGGCCAGCGGCGGGACCAGCCACACCGCGGTCAGCCCGACGGCGGCGGCTCCGGCGGCCGCCGGCCGCCCGCCGACGGCCGACCACAGCGACTTGGCGTACCCGGCGCGCACCTCCGGCCAGCCGCGGTACATCCGGCAGGCGGCCAGCGTGGAGCCGTCGACGACGACGCCGCGGCCACCGGCGGCCTTCACCGCGCGCAGCAGCGCGACGTCCTCGATCACCTCGCCGCGCACGGCCGCGTGCCCGCCGGCCCGGTCGTAGGCGGCCCGCCGGACCACCAGGAACTGCCCGTTGGCCGCCGCCAGCGACGGCCGGCGGGACCGCTCCGCCGCGCGCAGCGGGAGCAGGGTGGCCCACAGCCACTGCTGGAGCGGTTGCACCAGCCGCTCGGCGGCGCTGCCGACCAGCTGCCGGGGCCAGGGGGAGACCAGGTCCAGCCAGGCCTCGTCCAGCAGCGCCACCGCGGCCGCGACCGCATCGGGCATCAGCCGGACGTCGGCGTCGAGGAAGACCAGCACGTCGGCGTCGCCGGCGGCGGCCGCGCCCTGCGCGCAGGCGTTCGGCTTGCCCAGCCAGCCCGGCGCGGGCGGGGTCGCCTGGAGCAGGGTGACCCGCTCGTCGGTGGGCACCCGCTCGGCGGTGCCGTCGGTCGACCCGTCGTCGACGACCACGACCGCCAGCTCCGGCACCCCGCGCTGGTCGAGCACCGCGGCCAGGCAGTCGGCGACCTGCTCGGCCTCGTCGCGGACCGGCAGCACGACGGTGACCCGGCGGGCGACCGGCGGGGGGACCGCCGGCGGGCGGCGCAGCAGCCGGGTGTTCACCGCGGCGTGCACGGCGCCGAGCACCGAGAGGCCGGCGCAGGCCCGGACGAGCCGGCTCACCGGCGGGCCTGCGCGGCGACGGCGGCGAGCACCGGCAGCGCCAGCAGCACGCCCCACAGCGCGGAGCCGGGCAGGCCGAGCCACCCGGCGTGCGCCAGCGCCCCGCCCAGGGTCATCCAGGCCAGCACCAGCAGCGGCGCGGCGTCGCCGGTGCGGCGGGGGCGCGCGGTGCGGGTGACCAGCAGGTCCAGCAGGGTCATGAGCAGCAGCCCGGCCAGCAGCCAGCCGCCCAGGTTGGTCAGCGGCACCGTGTCGATCCCGGGCAGGCCGGGCTCCGGGTGCGCCCAGCGCCAGTAGCCGGCCTGCACCAGCTGCGGGTCGAGCACGACGTCCCAGGCGGCGAAGACGTAGGCGGCCACCAGCACCCGGACGACCCGGGGACGCCCCAGCCGGCGGGTCAGCCACGCGGCCAGCACCCAGCTGGGCCAGGCCATCATCAGCCAGGCCAGCGGCACCAGGAACGGCACCCCGAGCAGGGTGGGCCCCAGGACGTCGCTGTAGGCGTACTCGCCGTAGGGGAAGCCGGTGGCCAGCCCGAGCGCCTCGAACAGCACCGCGACGGCGCCGACGAGGACCAGCACGCCCAGCCCGGTGCGCCAGCCCCGGCTCACCGTGGCCGAGGAGATCGACACCCCCGTGCCGAGCAGCACGATCGTCCAGCTGACCGTGTTCCGGGCGTCGCCGTCGGTGAGCGGGTAGGCGATCGCGGTGGCGACCACGCCGGCCGCCAGCGCCCAGGGCAGCCAGGGCACCGGCGCCCGGTCGGCGGCCGGGGGCGTCCGGGTGACCGTGCCGGTCACCGCCGCGCACCCCGCAGGCGTGCCGTGGCGAGGGTGCGCAGCCGGGCGGCCGGCCGCCGGTCGGCGAGCACCACCCGGGCGGCGGTGCGCCCGGAGTTCCCGGAGACCCCGCCGCCGGGGTGGGTGGAGGCCCCGGCGAGGTACAGCCCGGCCAGGCCCGGCACGCGGTGCCCGGAGAGCGCGGGGGTCGGCCGGAAGCCGAACATGCTGGCGAGGCCCATCTCCACGTGCATGACGTTGCCACGCAGCAGGGACAGTTCCTGCTCCAGCTTCAACGGGGTCTGCACGTACAGCCGCTGTACCGAGTCGGCGAAGCCCGGGGCGTACCGGTCGACCGCGGCGATGAGCTGCTGGGCGGCTCGGTCGGCGATCTCCTCCCAGTCCGACCCGTCGGCGAGCTCGTAGGGGTACCACTGCCCCCAGATGGTCACCACGTGCTGGCCGGGCGGGGCCAGCGTCGGGTCGCTCGCGGAGAAGGACATCGCCAGCGGCACCGGCTCTCGTGGGAGCTCGCCGGCCAGCCAGTCGCCGTGCGCGCGGGCGAGCTGGGCCCGGTCGGTGCACAGCAGTTGCAGTCCCTGCAACGCCTCGTCGCCCGCGCCGGGGTAGCGGGGGAGAGCGTCGGTCTGCGCGCGCAGGACCAGGCCGAAGCCGTTGCCCACCGGCGGCTCGGCGGCGGCCAGCGCCGGCGGTGCGTCGTCCCCGGCGAGGGCCTTGGTGGCCAGCACGTGGCAGGCGGCGACGACGGTGTCGGCCCGGATGCGCCGGCCGGACTCGGTCAGCACACCGGTCACCCGGCCGTCGTCGACCAGCAGCCGGGCCGCGCCGTCGCCGAGGGTGACCCGCCCGCCGTCGGCGGCCAGCCGCGCGGCCAGCGCCTCGGTGAGCCCGCCGGAGCCGCCCACCGGGTGCCCGGGCGGGACGTCGTGCAGCAGGGCGACCCACGCGACCATCGCCGCCGTGCCCGGCTCGGACATCGGGGGCCCGGACTGGGCACCGAACCAGGCCAGCGCCGCCTTGAGCCGCTCACTGGTGAACCACCGGTCCAGCAGGGCGTCGCCGGAGCCGAGGAAGTCGGTGGCGATCTCCCCGCCCGGGGTGCGCGGCTGGCCGCGCCGCGGCGCGCCGACGGGCCAGAGGTGCCGGACCAGCCGGCTCATCGCCGGTCGGTCGCCGAACGCCTTGACGACGGCGGTGCTGCGTGGCCCCCAGACCTCGACGAACCGGCGGTAGGCGGCGGCGTCGGCGTCCCCGCAGGCCGCCGCGATCGAGGCGCAGGTGGCGTCCAGGTCGACGGAGAACACCAGCGGGCGGCCGGCGGGACCCGGGTCGCCGGGCGCCGGGGCGGGGGCGAAGCCCCACGGGTCGCAGTCGACGTAGCGCAGCCCGAAGCGCTCGAGCTCCAGCTCCTCGACCACGCCGCTGTGCCGGATGATGACGTGCGCGCTGGAGCCGCGGTCGACCCGCACCCCGGGCCAGCGCTCGACGGTGGAGACCGCGCCGCCGATCACCTCGTCGCGCTCCACCACCTCCACGCGGAGGCCGGCACGGGCCAGGTGGCAGGCGGCGACCAGGCCGTTGTGCCCGGAGCCGATGACGACGGCGTCGACGGCGCTGTCGGTGCCGATCACGCCCTCCGGGCAGCCGGGGTGAGCGGGAGGCGGGCGCCGAGGATGGCGAAGGGCCGGGCGTCGCCGGGGAAGTGGTAGCCGCGGGCCAGGTCGACGAAGCCGTCGGCGTGGTACAGCCGGAACGCCTTGGTGTCGGTGTCCGGGGTGCTCAGCAGCGCGGCCGGGTAGGGCAGGCCGGCCACCAGTGCGTGCAGCAGCTGGCGGCCGATGCCCCGGCTCTGGTGCTCGGGCAGCACGTGCAGCTCGCACACCTCGAAGGCGCCGGGCAGCCACTGCTTGGCGGTGCGCCGGTCCAGCGCGTTGCGCACCTGGTCGTGCCACCACTGGCCCGGCTCGACCAGGTAGCCGTAGCCGAAGCCGACCAGCTGCTCGGCGCCGTCGGCACCCTCGGCGAACGCGCCGACGGCGCGGAAGCCGGGGCGCTCGGTGTGCTGGACGGCGTAGCCGTAGCGGCCGGCGACGACGGACTCGCCGTAGCCCATCGCCGCGCCGTAGACGGCGAGCGCCTCGTGCAGGTGCTCGCGCAGCCAGCCGGCCGGGAGCTCGGTGACCCGGGTGGCGGGGGTGGTGCCGGTCATCGGAGGCCCTCCTGGGGGACCGCGGGCCCGGGGCCGACCTCGGCGGCCGTGCCGGCGGTGAGCTGCAGCAGCTCGTCGTAGGTGGTGGGGAAGACGGCGTGCGGGTGGCCGGCCGCGGCCCACACCGTGGGGTACCGGGCGAGCTCGACGTCGACCAGGGTGCCGATCGGCGCCGGGTGCCCGACCGGGGCGACCCCGCCGATGGCCTGGCCGGTGTGCTCGCGGACGAACGCCGGGGTCGCCCGGGCGAGCGACGGCACGCCGAGCAGGTCGGCCACCAGTGCCTCGTCGACCCGGTGCGCGCCGCTGGTCAGCACCAGCACCGGGTGCCCGCCGGCGTCGAACACCAGGCTGTTGGCGATCGCGCCGACCGGGACGTCGAGCGCGGCGGCGGCGGCCGCGGCCGTGCGGGCGCTGTCGGGCAGCAGGCGGACCTCGCCCGGGGCGCCGGCGGCGCGCAGCACTCGCACGACCTCGGCGACCCGGGGGTGGTGCGGGGTCTCCTCCGCTGCGGTCATGCCGGCGATCCTCCCACCGCCGGCCGGGACGTGCGCCACCGGTGATCAGCCGCCGGTGGCGGCCCGGGCGCACCGTTCGGTCGGGTGTGGCACTCGGGTGCAGCCGCTGTA
Organism: Modestobacter sp. SYSU DS0875; assembly: GCF_054050915.1. Lineage (NCBI taxonomy): Bacteria > Bacillati > Actinomycetota > Actinomycetes > Geodermatophilales > Geodermatophilaceae > Modestobacter > Modestobacter sp. SYSU DS0875. The sequence goes on from NZ_JBJHAH010000031.1 coordinate 6,256, forward strand.
ACGACACGGGCAGGACACGCCCGTTCCGGCTTGACGCCCCTCGACGGGTCCGGTCTACTCGTCGGTGTTCGAACACCTGTTCGAACACTGGTCGCACACCCTGTCCGGCGCCCTCCGGGGGCGCTTCCCCGCCGGACGGGCGCGCGGCCGGTGGGGGCGAGAGGCGGGAGTCTGTCATGAGCCGGGTGCTCGTCGGGGCCGGTGGCCGCGTCGGTGAAGAGGTCCAGGTCGAGCGGGGAGCCGAGGGGCCGGCGCAGTTCTGGCGCGGCTCGACCCGCTACGTGGTGGGGGAGCTGCTCGACTCCTGGGTGGAGACCTCGCCCTGGTGGCAGACCCTCACCGGGCAGGGGGGCGCGTCGGCGGAGCTGGTGGCCACCCGCCAGGTGTGGCGGGTGGAGGCGGTCCGGGCGGGGCGGTCCCGGATGAGCTTCGCCGGGGTCTTCGACCTGTCCTGGGAGCCGGCGGACAACCAGTGGCTGCTCGTCCGGGTGCACGACTGATGGGCGCCGCCCGGGCCCTCCCGGCCGCCGCCGACGGGCAGCTCCCGTTGCTCCCGCCGCTGCCGGCCGCCGCCGCCCAGCTGCTCGGTCAGGCCCACCGCGGGCTGGCCGAGGCCGCCAGCAGCCCCGATGCGGCCTGGCGGTACGCGACCGCTCACCTGGCCGCCCTGCGTGCCGCGGCGGCCGTGCTGGCCGCCCGCACCCGGCCCGAGGCCGGGCGGCGCCGTCCGCGCAGCGCCTGGGTGCTGATCGGTCAGGTCGCCCCCGAGCTGACGGAGTGGGCGGCGTTCTTCGCCGCCGGGGCGGCCAAGCGCGCCGCCGCCGAGGCGGGGCTCTCGCACGCGGTCACCGAACGGGAGGCCGACGACCTCGTCCGGGACGTCGGCACGTTCCTCGGCGTCGTCGAGACCACGATCAGCCGCCCGGCACCGGCGGCGCCCGCACGCCTGCGCGCGGTCGACCCCGGCTCCCGCCGGCGCGACCCGGGTCGTCCCGGCTCCGGCCCCGCCTCGTGAGCGACCCCTTCGTCCACCTGCACGTCGCCTCCGGGTACTCGATGCGCCACGGCGCCAACCACCCGGCCGACCTGGTGGCCCGGGCCGCCGAGCACGGCATGGGGGCGCTCGCGCTGACCGACCGCGATGGCCTCTACGGCGCGGTCAAGTTCGCGCTGGCCTGCCGGTCGGCCGGCATCCGGCCGCTGTTCGGCGTCGACCTCGCCGTCGACCCCGTCGCCGGCGGCGAGCCGGGGGAGACCGGGCGGGTCCGCTCGGCGGAGCTGCACCGGGCGCAGCACCCCGCGGGCCGCCGGTCGCCGGCCCGCGGCGGAGCCAGCGTCGACCCCCGGCTGCCCCGGGTCACCTTCCTGGCCCGCGACGGCGCCGGCTGGCGCTCGCTGTGCCGGCTGACCAGCGCCACCCACCTGGGCGGCACCCGCGGCGAGCCGGTCAGCTCGTTGACCCTGGCCGGGGAGCACGCTGCGGGGCTGCTGGCGGTGCTCGGCCCCGACTCGTCGGTGGGTCGGGCCCTGGCCGCCGGCAACGCCGACCTCGCCCGCGCCCGGCTGGCCGCCTGGCGTGCGGTCCTCGACGGCGGGGAGGGTGGCGGCGGGCTGGTGCTCGAGGTCGTGCACCACCGCGGCCGGGGCGACCGGGCGCGCGCCCAGGCGATGCTGCGGCTGGCGGCCGAGACCGGCGTGCCCGCGGTGCTCACCAACGCGGTGCGCTACGTCGACGCGCTCGACGCCCCCACCGCCGACGTCCTCGACGCCGCCCGCCGGCTGGTGCCGCTGGGGCAGCGGCACGTCGACCGGCGGACCGCCGAGGGCTACCTGAAGTCGGGCAAGGAGATGGCCGAGCTCGCCGCCGAGCTGGCCGGGCCCGACCGCGACGCGGCGCTGCGGCTGCTGGAGACCACCGCCCGGGTCGCCGAGCAGTGCGCCGTCGACGTCCGCGCCGACCTGGGCATCGGCAGCGTCCGCTACCCCGAGCTCGACGTGGTCACCACCGCCGCCGAGCGGGGGATGGGCCCCTCCCAGGTGCTGCGGGCCCGGTGCGAGGCGGGCTTCGGCCGGCGGGCGATGACCCCCACCGCTGCGGTGCGCGAGCGGCTGGCCGACGAGCTGGCGGTGATCGACTCCCTCGGCTACCCCTCCTACTTCCTCACCGTCGCCGACGTGGTCGCCCTGATCAAGGGCCTGCGGGTGCGGGCGGCGGCCCGGGGCTCGGGCGCCGGCAGCCTGGTCACCTACCTGCTGGGCATCTCCGACGTCGACCCGATCCGCTACGGCCTGCTGATGGAGCGCTTCCTCTCCCCGCTGCGCCACCAGCTGCCCGACATCGACATCGACGTGGAGTCCGCCCGGCGGATGGAGGTCTACGACGCGGTCATCGAGCGCTTCGGCGCCGACCGGGTCAGCTGCATCTCGATGATGGACACCTACCGGGTGCGGCACGCCATCCGCGACGTCGGGGCCGCCCTCGGGCTGCCCCCGGCCGAGATCGACGCGGTGGCCAAGGCGTTCCCGCACATCCGGGCCGACCAGGTGCACGCGGCGCTGCGCGACCTGCCGGAGCTGCGGGCCAGCCGGCTGGGGTCGAGGCGGTCGGGCGGCTCCGGCGACCTGGACCTGCTCTTCGACCTGGTCGCCCGGCTCGACGGGCTGCCCCGGCACATCGCCCTGCACCCGTGCGGGGTGCTGCTGTCCGACGCCACGCTGCTGGACCGCACCCCGGTGGAGAGCAGCTATCTCGGCTACCCGATGAGCCAGTTCGACAAGGACGACGTCGAGGAGCTCGGGCTGCTCAAGCTCGACCTGCTGGGCATCCGGATGCAGTCGGCGATCGCCCACGCGATGGACGAGGTGGCCCGGGTCGACGGGCAGCAGGTCGACATCGACGCCGTCCCGCGCGACGACCCGGCCACCTTCGAGCTGATCCGCAGCACCCGGACGCTGGGGATGTTCCAGATCGAGTCACCCGGGCAGCGGGAGCTGGTCGGCAAGTTCGGCCCGCAGACCTTCGAGGACCTCATCGTCGACATCTCGCTGTTCCGGCCCGGCCCGGTCAAGAGCGACATGGTCACCCCGTTCCTGCTGGCCCGGAACGGCTGGCGCGACCCGGAGTACCTGCACCCCGCGCTGAAGCCGGCGCTGGAGCAGACCGCCGGGGTGGTGGTCTTCCACGAGCAGGTGCTGATGGTCGTCGCGGCGATGACCGGCTGCTCGCTGGCCGAGGCCGACGAGGTGCGCCGGGCCCTGGGGGAGCGCGACGCCCACCCGGAGGTGAAGGCCTGGTTCGCCCCGCGCGCGCTGGCCGAGGGCTTCCCCGTCGCGGTGGTCGAGCAGGTGTGGGAGGTGCTGGTCGCCTTCGGCTCCTTCGGGTTCTGCAAGGCGCACGCCGCGGCGTTCGCGCTGCCCACCTACCAGTCGGCCTGGCTGAAGACCCACCACACCGCGGCGTTCCTGGCCGGGGTGCTCACCCACGACCCGGGGATGTACCCCAAGCGGCTGATCCTCGACGACGCCCGCAACTTCGGGGTGCGCGTGCTCGGCCTGGACGTCAACGCCTCCACCGGCGCCTACCGGGTGGAGCGGGTCGACGGGGACGGGGCCGCCGCGTCAGGGCGGGAGGGGGCGGGATGGCAGCGGCCGGAGTGGATGCCCGCGTCGATGCCCGCCCCCGCGCGGTACGGCATCCGGCTGTCGTTGGCCGACGTCAAGGGCATCGACGACGACGAGGTGGGCCGGATCGTCGCGGGACAGCCGTACCGCTCGCTGGCCGACTTCTGGACCCGGGCGAACGTGTCCCGGCCGGTGGTGGAGCGGCTGGTGCTGGCCGGGGGCTTCGACTCGGTCTACGGCTTCGGGGTGCGCGACAGCGAGGCCGGCCGGCCGGCCCGCCGACGCCAGCAGCTGACCCGCCGCGACCTGCTGCTGCAGATCGGCGAGCTGGACCGGTGGAGCCGCAGCGGCCGGAAGGCCGGCAGCACCGGCCAGCTCGGGCTGGACCTGTTCGGGCTGGAGGAACCCCACACCGGCGCCGGGGACGAGGACGGCGGGGACGGCGGGCCGCCGGAGTTCGTCCCCTCCGGTCTGCCGGAGTTCACCGACGCCGAGCGGGTGCGCGCCGAGCTGGAGGTGCTGGGGCTGGACGCCAGCCGGCACGTCGTCGACTTCTACCGGCCGTTCCTCACCGCGCTCGGTGCGGTCCCCGCCGAGGACCTGCTGGGCTGCCGGAGCGGGTCGGAGGTGCTGGTGGCCGGGGTGAAGGTGGCCACCCAGACTCCACCGATCAGGTCCGGCCGGCGGGTGGTGTTCGTGACCCTCGACGACGGCACCGGCTGCGCGGACTCGACCTTCTTCGAGGACGCCCAGGGTCCCTACGCCGGCACGGTCTTCCACTCGTGGCTGCTGGTGGTCCGCGGGGTGCTGCGCCGCACCGGCCCGCGTGGGGTGTCCCTGCGCGCGACCGGGGCCTGGGAGCTCCCCGCGCTGCACGAGGCGTGGGAGACCGGCGGGCCGGCCGCGGTGGCGGAGCTGATGGCGGCCCCGGGGGAGTACACCGAGCAGGCGATCGCCGGGGCGGCGGCCTCGCACGGCTCACGGCCGGTGGTGGTGCGGCCGGTGCTGGTGCACCCGACCGGGTTCCGGATGTCGCCCTACGCCGACATCAGGCCGGCCGGCGACGATGCCGCGACCGCGGCCCGCCGGGCAGCGGCAGCGCCACCGCGGAAGCTGTGGCACTCCAGCCCCGGCAGCTCGGGACACTGATGAAGGACCTCACCGCCCCCCGCCACTCGCACGCTCGCGGCGGGTCCCTGCGGCGGGTCCCTGCGGCGGGTCCCTGCGGCGGGGCCGGGGACGGGGACGGGGACGGGGTTCTTTTCAGGCGGGGGCCCAGGCCAGCAGCAGGCGCCAGCGCTCGCCGTCCTGGCGGTGCACCTGGAAGTCGCGGCGGCCACCGAAACGGGGCTCGGGCCGCGGGTAGTCCTCCGCCCGGGACATCGCGAAGACCCTGGCGTCCTCGTCGCAGTCCGCGGTGAACGTGTCGGTCGGGTACCCGTACCCGTCCATCAGTCGGTAGCTCGGCATGGCGGGACGGTAGGGAAGGACATCGCCACGTGCCCGGCAGGCGCGCGAACCGGAAGTGACGCCTGTCCCAACAGTCACCCCCCGCCCCACCGGTCCGTGCCCGGCGGGTCGGTGAGGCGGGGCCGTCCCACCGTGCTGTGCGCCCGCCCGACCCGCACTAGGCTCCGCACGTGCCGCCCACCTCCTCCGCCGCGCCGACCCAGGCCCCCGCCCGGACGGCGGCCGTCTGGGCGGCACTGGACCCGCTCGTCACCGCCGGCCGCCCGCTGCAGGTCCTCGACGTCGGCGGCGGCAGCGGCATGTTCGCCGTGCCGCTCGCCCAGCTGGGGCACACCGTCACCGTCGTCGACCCCAGCGCCGACGCCCTGGCCACCCTGCGCCGGCGGGCCGACACGGCCGGCGTCGGCGAGCGGGTGCGCGGCCTGCAGGGCGACGCCGATCGGATGCCCCCGGTCACCGCGGACGACCCGCAGGCCCCCGGGTTCGACCTGGCCCTGTGCCACTTCGTCCTCGAGGTGGTCGACGACCCGGCCAGCACGCTCGGCCAGATCGCCGCGGTGCTCCGGCCCGGCGGCACCCTGTCCCTCGCCGCGGCGAACCGGGCCGGCGCGGTGCTCGCCCGCGCCGTCGGTGGGCACCCCGTCGAGGCCCGCGAGCTGCTCGCCGACCGCGACCCCGCCCCGGCCCGCGGCGGCCCGGCCCGGCGGCGCTTCGACCCCGAGCAGCTGCTCGCCCTCGTCGCCGGCGCCGGCCTGCAGCCGGGGGAGTGGCGCGGGGTCTCCGTCGTCGCCGACCTGCTGGAGGCTTCCTCCGGGGCTTCCCCCGACGCGGTCCGCGCCCTCGAGCTCGCGCTCTCCGGCGCCTCCCCCTACCGCGACGTCGCCACCGGACTGCACGTGCTGGCCACCCGGCCGGCCACCGTCTGAGCCGCGGCGACGCGAGATGAGCCTGCCCCCGGATCTCGCGGTCCCGGCCTACGGCAGCGCCACCCTCGCCGACGTCCTGCCCAGCGTGGCGACCGCGCTGGGCGTCCCGGTGCAGCGCGGGGACCTGCCCGCCGACCCACTGCGGCTCACCGAGGCCCTCGACGGCGCCCGCCGGGTCGTCGTCCTGCTGGTCGACGGGCTCGGGGCCGAGCTGGTCGCCGCCCACCCGGACACCGCACCGGTGCTCAACGCGCTGGGCACCCCCGCCGGGGTGCTCTCCGCGCCCTGCCCGAGCACCACCCCGGTCAGCCTCACCACGCTGGGCACCGGGCTGCCGCCGGGCAGCCACGGGGTGCTGGGCTTCGTCACCGAGGTGCCCGGCGCCGGCCGGACGCTCAACCACGTGCAGTGGAAGGACGACCCCGACCCGCGGCAGTGGCAGTCCCGGCCCACCGTCTTCGAGCAGGCCAGCGCCGCCGGGGTCCGCTGCACGGCCGTCGGCCCGCACTCCTTCGCCGGCTCCGGGCTCACCCGGGCGGCGTACCGGGGAGCGGAGTACACGCCCGCCTACAGCCCCGGCGACCTGGTGGCGCTGGTGCACAGCGCGCTCGCCGCCGGGGAGCCCAGCCTCGTCTACGCCTACACCGCCGAGCTCGACCTCACCGGTCACGTCCGCGGGGTCGACTCGCCCAGCTGGCGGGCCCAGCTCGGCGTCGTCGACGCGGTGGTGGAGCAGCTGGCCGCCGGCCTGCCCGACGACGCCGTCCTGCTGGTCACCGCCGACCACGGCATGGTCGACGTCCCCGGCGACACCCGGCTGGACGTCACCGAGGAGCCGGCGCTCACCGACGGCATCCGGCTGCTCACCGGCGAGCCGCGGGCCCGCTACGTGCACACCGAGCCCGGCGCCGCCGACGACGTGCTGGCCACCTGGCGGGAGGTGCTCGGCGAGCGCGCCTGGGTGGTCGGCCGGGACGAGGCCGTCGCCGCCGGGGTGTTCGGGCCGGTCGACCCGGCGGTCGCCGAGCGGATCGGCGACGTCGTCGTCCTCGCCCGGGGCACCTGGGCGTTCCCCGCCGGGGCGACCGAGCCCCCGCACGCCGCGCTGCTGGCCGCCTACCACGGCTCGCTCACCTCGGCGGAGCTGGCGATCCCGCTGCTGGCCGCCCGCGGGCGCGCCCTGCGCTGAGCCGCGCGGTCAGGCGGGTCCGGCCGGCGCGGACACCCGCAGCGACAGCGGGTGCCAGGTGCGCCAGTGCACCGGTCGCGGTGCCTGGCAGGTGGTCAGCGCGGCCACCTCGGACCGGCGGCTCTCGATCGCCACCAGCACGTGGCCGTCCGGCGCGCCCAGCGTCACCGCCCAGCGCTCCACCCCCTCGCCCGGGGAGGGCAGCTGCGCCAGGTGCACCAGCGGCAGGTCGCCGACCCCGAGCAGGCCGAGCTCGGCCCGGGCGTGCTGCTGCGCGGCCTGCACCGGCGGGGCCCAGCCCGACCGGCCGCGCAGCCACGGCAGCGCCACCTCACCGCGGGCGTGGGCGGCCACCAGCTCCGCGCCGTCGCCGGGCACCTGCCCGTACACGTGCCCGGTGGGCAGCACCAGCACGTTCGCGGCGAACCGATCCCCGCCGAGGTGGCTGGTCTCCCAGACCTCCGCCGCCCCCGCGGCAGCCAGGCCCGAGGTGAGCGGCCGGCCCCGGACGGCGCAGCACGCGTCGTGGGAGCCGTGCGTGCACACCAGGTACGTGGGGACGTCGGTCGGCTCGCCGACCGAGCCGTCCCAGGGCACCTCCAGCAGCTCGGCGTCGGACTCCCGGGCAGCCCAGCGCACCGTCTCCACCCCGGGGGTGGTGTCGGCCAGCGCCCACCGGCGGCCGGTGTCGGCCAGCCGTCCGCCGGGCCGGCGCACCAGCTGCACCCGGACGCCGGCCTCCCGCGCCCGCGCCGCCAGCCGCGGGGCCACCGCCCGGTCGAACCGGGACTCCAGCAGCGCGTCCCGACCCCAGGGCCCGGGCTGCTCCACCAGCAACCAGCGCCGGGCCGGCGGCGCGGTGGCCGTCGGGGCGTCGCCGCGCAGCAGCGCCTGCACCGAGCAGCGGGCGTCGTCGAGCCGGCCGGCCGGTCGGGGCACGGGATGCCGTGGAGTGGGGGGCTCCTCACCCACCGACGGCGCCATGACCCCCATCGTGCCCGCCGGTGCGCGCGGGCGCCCCGGCACGGGCATCGGGGACGACCGCGATCGACTCGGTCACCAGCCGGCGGGCCAGGGTGAGCTGGTCGGCGGGGTCCAAGCCGGGCAGGTCGCCGACCTTCAGCTCCCCGGCGGCCAGCAGCGCGGCCAGCGCGGGGCGGGTGGACGCCGGCAGGTCGTGGGTGCGCCGGCCGGCGACCAGCGCCACCCGGTCGCCCACCGGCTCGCGCAGCTGGGCCCGCAGCAGGGGCCGCACCCGGAGCACCGTGCCGGCGTCGAGCGCGGCAAGCGCGGTGGACTGGGCCAGCGGCGAGACCGGCGCGGGGCGCACCTGCCCCCAGGCGCGGGCGCGCAGGGAGTCCGCGACCGCGGCCGGGTCGACCTCGCCGATCCAGCGCTGCAGCCCGCTGAGCACCGCGGCGACGTCGTCGGCGGTGGCGTCGGGGTCGGCGAGGTCGACGCCGAGCGGCAGCGAGCCGCGCAGCGCCGGGTCGTCGGCGGCGAGGGTGCGCACCAGGTCCAGCGCCGACTCGACCGCGCCCCAGCGGGTCACGGGGTGGATCCCGACGGTCAGGTGGGCGCTGATCTCACCGAGCGCGACCGCGGAGTGGATGTAACCCCGCGGCAGGTAGAGGGCGTCGCCGGGGCGCAGCACGGCGTCGATGACCGGCGGGTGCTCGGCCGCGGCGGCCACCTCGGCGGCCCGGTCGGTCCAGGGGTGGGTGCGCAGCGGGTCGGGGAGCACCGGCTCGTGGATGGTCCAGTGCTTCTCCCCGGCGACCTGCAGCACGAAGACGTCGTGCACGTCGTAGTGCGGGGAGAACCCGCGCGAGGACGGCGGGGTGACGTAGGCGTTGACCTGGGTGGGGTGGCCGAGGTCGGCGGCCAGCTGGCCGGCGAAGGCGATCAGCGGCGGCCAGAGGCGGTGCAGGCCCTGCAGCACGACGGTGGCCCCGTCGGCGAACAGCCGCAGCACCGCGTCGGAGGAGACCTGGTCGGCCACCTCGGCACCGGCGCCCTGCGGGCTGGTGAACCGCTTGGGGTCGACGACCGCGCCGTCCTTGGCGATCCGCAGGAACGGGGTGCGCAGGCCGCGGGTGCTCAGCAGCTCGTCGACCGCCTCGAGGCTGAGCAGGTCGGTGAAGGTGCCGCCGAGCTCGGCGGCGGTGGAGAGCAGTGGACGGCGCGACCAGTGCCCGGTGGCGAACTCCTCGGGGTCGACCGCGATGCAGCGCCGCAGCGCGGGACGGGCGCCGCCCTCCCGGGGGGAGGACGGCGCCCGGTCCTGCAGATCGGGGTCGGGCACGGTCAGGCCGAGCCGTCCGCGCCGCCGTCGTGCACGCCCGCGGCGCCGCCGTCCGCAGCACCCGAGTCGGCCGGGCCCTCGGCGCCACTGTCCGCGCCGCCGTCGGCACCGCCGTCGGCACCGCCGTCCGCGCCACCGTCGGCACCCGCGCCGCCGTCCGCGCCGCCGTCGGCGCCGCCGTCGTGCTGGCCGGGCGTGCCCTCACCGGCACCGGAGTCGGCCGGGCCCTCGGTGCTGGTCATGTCCTCGTCGTCGAGCGCCATGGCTCCTCCGATCGTCGAGTCGGGCCGCCGGTCGGCGGGCCCGGGGCTGTTCTACCGCGATGATCGACTCGCCACACCTCCGAGTGGCGGGCCCGCCGGCCGGCGACCGGTTACGCTCGTCGGCATCGAACACCTGTTCGACGACCGTGGGGAAGACGGCCGTCGCGCGGGTACCGGGTGCGCGCGGGGGCGCGGGGTGGTGAGGGGTGTCGCGGAGTGTCCGATCGGGCTGCCGGCTGCACGGTGCTGCACGTCGACATGGACGCCTTCTTCGCCAGCGTCGAGGTGCGCCGGCACCCCGAGCTGGCCGGCACCCCGGTGATCGTCGGCGGCGCCGGCAACCGCGGCGTGGTCACCTCGGCCACCTACGAGGCGCGGGCCTACGGGGTGCGCAGCGCGATGCCGACGTCCCGGGCGCTGCGGTTGTGCCCGACCGCCACCGTGCTGCCCGGCGACCTGGCGCTCTACGCCGAGGTGTCCCGCTCGGTGATGGCGCTGTTCCGGTCCATCACCCCGCTGGTCGAACCGCTGAGCCTGGACGAGGCGTTCCTGGACGTCTCCGGTGCCGGCCGGCGGCTGGGCGACCCGGTGGTGATCGGGGAGCACATCCGGGCCCGGGTCTACGACGAGCAGGGCATCACCTGCTCGGTGGGGGTGGCCGGCAGCAAGTTCGTCGCCAAGCTCGCCTCCACCCGGTCCAAGCCCGACGGGCTGCTGGTGGTCCGCCCGGCCGAGGTCATGGAGTTCCTGCACCCGCTCCCGGTCGGGGCGCTGTGGGGCGTGGGCGCCAAGACCGAGGAGGTGCTGCTGCGGCTGGGGCTGAAGACGGTGGGCGACCTGGCGCACGTGCCGGCGCGCACCCTGCAGCGCGCGGTCGGCTCCGCCGCCGGGGCGCACCTGCACGAGCTGGCCTGGGGCCGGGACCCCCGCCGGGTGGTCCCCGACGAGCCCGACCGGTCCACCGGGGCCGAGGAGACCTTCGGCACCGACGTCGACGACCCGCAGGTGGTGCACCGGGAGCTGCTGCACCTGGCCGAGCGGACGGCGGGGCGGCTGCGCTCGACCGGCTCCCTGGCCCGCACGGTCACCCTCAAGGTCCGCTTCGCCGACTTCACCACGATCACCCGTTCCCGCACCCTGAAGGTCCCCACCGACGTGGGCCAGGAGCTGTACGACACCGCGCGCACGCTCTTCGACGCACTCGGGCTGGACCGGGCCCGGATCCGGCTGGTGGGAGTGCGGGCCGAGGGGCTGGTGGAGGCCGACGCCACCGCCCGGCAGCTCGAGCTCGGCGCTCGCGAGCACGGCCGGCGGGACGCCGAGCTGGCCGCCGACCGGGCCGCCCGGAGGTTCGGCGCCGGCGCCGTCCGCCCGGCGACCCTGCTCGGCCGCACGCGCGTGCCCGGCGAGCACCCGGTGGCGCGCCCGGCAGCGCCGCGGAAGGGGGTGCGGCAGCCGCCCAGAGCGCCCCGCTGACCTGCCGGGAGTGCGCTGCGGGAGGCAGATCACCGCACTCCCGGGTGTGTCGGGAGCCGCTCGCCTTTCGCACCCCGCGAACGGCTCGTATCCTCGGAACCACCACAGGCGGACTGTCGTCAGTGGGTTGTGTACTGCGCACCTGGAGGTCGACGTGCCGCTCTCCGAGCACGAGCAGCGTCTGCTGGAGCAGATCGAGCGCGCCCTCGTCGACGACGATCCGAAGTTCGCCTCGACGGTTCGCACCGGTGACCGCCGGCAGAAGGCCCGCCGCAAGGTGCAGTTGGGCGCCCTGCTGGTCGTCGTCGGCCTGGCGGTGATGGTCAGCGGCGTGGCCCTGCCCAACGTCGTCGTCGGCGTGCTGGGCTCCCTGATCGCCTTCGGCGGCGCCGCCCTCGGCGTGCTGAACTACAAGGCCGCCACGGGCGCCGTCGAGGCAGGCCCGGCCGCGACCGGCCCCGGGGGCGCCACGGCCGCCCGCGGCAAGGTCGGCAAGAGCAAGGCCGGCCGCCCGCCGTTGAAGAACCGCCTCGAGGAGCGCTTCCGCCGCCGCTACGACCAGTAGCCGCCGCAGGCCCGACCACCAGCGCAGCCGCCGCCCACCGGGACGGCGGCTGCGCTGTCCCGGTCGCCGGCCGGTGGCGGGGTCGGGTCAGCCGGCGGCCGACGGCACGGCGTCGAACAGCGCGCTGACCGACTCGCCGTCGTGGATCCGCTGCACCGCCTGCGCCAGCGCCGGGGCGACCGACAGCACGGTCAGCTTCTCCGCCCCCCCGGCCGGCACCGGCACCGTGTTGGTGCAGACGATCTCCAGCACGTCCGGCTGGGCGCCGATCCGCTCCAACGCACCCGCGGCGAACAGCCCGTGGGTGCACGCCACCCGGATCGACCGGGCCCCGGCGTCGCGCAGCCGGTCGATCAGCTCCAGCACCGTGCTGCCCTTGGCGATCTCGTCGTCCAGCACGATCACGTCCCGGCCGGCGACGTCACCGATGACCGCGCTGATGCTCACCCGGTCGTCGGCGTAGCGCTGCTTGGCCCCCGCGGCGACCGGCACGCCCAGACGTCGGGCGAAGGCGGCCGCCTCCTTGGCGTTGCCCAGGTCCGGTGAGACGACCGTGGTGCGCGACAGGTCGAGGGTGCTGAAGTGGTCGGCCAGCTCCCGCAGAGCGTGCAGGTGGTCGACCGGGACGCTGAAGAACCCGTGCACCTGGGGGGAGTGCAGCGTCATGGCCAGCACCCGGCTCGCGCCGGCGGCGACCAGCAGGTCGGCGATCAGCCGGCCGCCGATGGAGATCCGGGGCGCGTCCTTCTTGTCCGACCGGGCGTAGGCGTAGTGCGGCATGACCACGGTGATCCGGGCCGCGGAGGCGCCCCGCGCGGCGTCGATCATCAGCAGCAGCTCGACCAGGTTCTCCTGCACCGGGGTCACCAGCGGCTGCACCAGGAAGACGTCGCGCTCCCGGCAGTTGGCCTGCAGCTGCACCTCGAGGCAGTCGTTGGCGAACCGGGTCAGCCGCACCGGCTGCAGCGGCACCCCCAAGTGGGCGCACATCTCCCCGGCCAGCTCGGGGTGGGCACTGCCGGCGAAGACGGCGATCTCGCGCACGAGGCACTCCGGGGATCGGGGCGGTCCGGCGTGCTCGCCGGCAGCACGACCGTAACGAGCGTCCGCCCGGCCGGCCGGGTCAGGCCGAGCGCGGGCGGCGCGCACCCCGGTCGGCCACCCAGCGACCGGCGTCGGCCAGGGTGGACGCCGGCCACACCGCCGCCACGACCCGTTGCCGCCGTCCCACGCTGCGCAGCAGCGCCTGCCGCACCGTGGCCGTCGCCGCGCGCAGTTCCGGGTCGGCCGGCCCCGTCGCGGGCGGGCCGTAGACGGCCCGTTCCTCGGCGGTGGTGAGCACCCGCAGGGCGTCGACCGTGCCGGCCGTCCCGCCCGACCGCGCCCCGTCGGGGCCGGCCACCTGCTCGGTGACCTGCCGGGCCAGCTGTCGGGTGGTGCCGCTGCCGGTCACCGGCACGCCCAGGTCGGTCGCGGTGGCCAGCAGCTCGTCCCACAGCGCCGCCGGCCGGCCGTCTGCCAGCCGGCCCAGCCGCTGGCGGTGCCGGACGACCGCCGGCAGCGCGGCCAGCGCCAGCACCAGCAGCAGGCCGGACACGCCGGCCAGCCAGGGGCCCGGCGAGGGGGTCGCCGCGTCGGGGGTGGCCAGGGGGACGTACTGGTCGTCCCGGTCCAGCTGGGCGGTGGGCCCGGCCGGTGCCGGCAGCGGGGCGTTCGGGGCTGCCGGGGCGGTGGTCTGCGCGGCCACGGCGTCGGCGCGCGGCGCCCACGGCAGCTGCGCCGCGCGGTCGACGTCGATCGGCGTCGGGTCGAAGGGCACCCAGCCCTGCCCGGGGAAGTAGACCTCCACCCAGGCGTGCGCGTCGTCGCTGGTGACCACCCGGGTGCCGTCGGGCCGCTCCTCGCCGCGCGTGTAGCCGAGCACCACCCGGGACGGCACCCCCGCCGCGCGGACCAGGACGGCCATCGCCCCGGCGTACTGCTCGCAGTAGCCGCGCTTGCGCTCCAGGAAGTCGGCGAGGTCGTCCCCGGAGGTGCCCGGCTGGGTGGAGAGGCTGTAGACGAACCCGTTGCCCCGGTCGGTCAGGTGGTCGAAGACCGCCCGCACCCGCTCGTAGGGGGGCTGGTCCGGGGAGGTCAGCCGGTCGACCAGGTCGGTGACGCCCGGGTCCAGCGGGGGCAGCTCGAGGTAGCGGTCGATGCCGTCGCTGCCGGGCTGGGCCGGCGGTGCCGCCGCCAGGTCCGCAGGGCTCGGGTCGGGCCGGTCGGCGGTGACCCGGTAGGCCAGGTCCGCGGTGGTGGTGCCCCGGCCGAAGACCGTGCGGCCGGCGCGGTCGAACCGCCAGTCGCCGTCGCCGGCGACGTCCACCTCCTGGAGGGAGTAGGGCACCGGGAGGAACTGGTCGTCGTGGCCGACGACGGTGATCCGCGCCGTCACCCGCTCGTGGGCCACGCCGCCGGGCAGCGGCGCGAGCGAGTCGTCACCGGCGATGGAGCGCCGGCCGTCGGCGTCGCCCCGCTCCCAGCCGTCGGCGGTGAAGCGGTCGAGCACCACCGAGCGCAGGTAGCCCAGGTCGCCGTCGGACCGCACGCTGAGCAGGTCGACCGGGGTCGGCCGGTTGAGCTGCCCGCGCATCTCGGCCACCGGGTCCAGTGCGGTGCCGGTGCCCTGGCCGCCGGTGCCCCACCGGGCGGCCAGCGAGCCCTCGGAGAGCGTGGGCACGACGGCCGACAGCAGCACCCCCAGCACGAGCGCGATCGCACCGGTCCGCAGCGCCGGCAGTGTGCCGGTGCCCAGCGGCGAGCCGCTGCCCGCCCGCGCACCGGTGGTCAGCCGGGCGCGCTGGTCGGCCCACAGCAGCAGGGCGAACCCGATGGCCGGGCCGAGGAAGGCGACGAGCGCGACGTCGCCGGTGATCGTGCTGACCGGTACGCAGTAGAGGACCAGCAGGCCCAGGCCGCCCAGCGCCGGCTGCCGGGCCGGGACGGCGAGCAGGTCGACGGCGAGCCCGACCAGCGCCACGAAGACGGCGGTGAGCGCGACGAGCCCGGCCAGCGGCAGCGCCGGGGTCGCCTGCTCGCGGATCTCCTCGGTGCCGTCGGCGAGCAGCCCGGCCAGCTCGCCGACGCTGCCCGGGGTCGGCACCACCCCGGCCCACGCCCCGTCCGGCGCGAAGACGACGGTGAGGGCGGTCAGCACGAGGGCCAGCTGACCCAGCGGCACCAGCGGTCGCGCCCGGCGGGCGACCGGGTCGGGCAGCCGCGCGACGCCGGCGCGCAGCGCCAGCCCACCCAGCCCCACCGCGACGACGACGAGCAGCACCGGGGGCAGCCACGCCGGTGTGGCGAACACCGGCGCCAGCGCCAGGCTGCCCAGCGCGACGGCGGCCGTGGCGGCCAGCGCGGTGCCCGGGCGCTCGACGGGGGTGGGGGACGGCGCGGGGCGGGTCATGCGGGCACCTGCGCGGCCGGAGTGCCGAGGGACTGCCACAGCTGGTCGACGCCGGCGTCGGCCCGGGCCAGGGCGACCTGCCAGCCGGCCGCGGCGAGCAGCTCGGCGGCCTGCTGCTGCTGGGCGACCACCTGGGCGCGGGCGGCCGGGGCCAGCGGGCGCCGGCCCCGCGCGGCGCCGCCGTCCAGCCAGCTCGCCGGGTCGACCAGCACGGCGAGGACGGTGCCCGGGCCGGACCGCGCCCGGGCCAGCGCCTGCACGTCCTCGGGGCCCAGGAGCCCCAGCAGGGCGATCACCGGACCGGCGTCCCCGGACCCGCGCAGCGCCTGCAGCCCCGGCTGCAGGGCGGCGTGCCGGGAGGGGCCCAGGTCGGCCAGCCGGTCGAGCAGCTCGCCCGGACCCAGCGCGCCGGCACCGGTCGCCGGGCGGAGCTCGCCGGCCTCGGTGACCACCCGCAACCCGGCGCCGCGGCCGATCAGGTGGCTGCCGATGCTCGCCGCGGCCTCGACCGCCCACTCCAGGGTGTCCGGAGGCGGCGCCGGGTCGCCGGGTGGGCCGGCCACCGCGCCGCCGAGCAGGTGACTGGTCGCCCGGCAGTCCAGCAGCAGCGTCGCCGACGCCCGCCAGGGCCGCTCCTCCAGCCGCACCATCAGCTCGCCGGTACGGGCGGTGGCCCGCCAGTGCACCATCCGCAGGTCGTCGCCGTGGCGGTACTCGCGGGTGCTGACGTCGTCCTCCCCGTGGACGGCGATCGACCGACGGGCGCCCTCCCCGCCGGTGCCGCCGACGCCGGAGAGCGGGCCGGCGCCGGACAGCGGGCGCGCCCGGGGGACTACGACCAGCGCGGCGGTGTCGGCGCCGGCGGCGCTGCGCAGCACCAGGCCGAAGGGGTCGACCAGCCGCAGCCGGAGTGGGCCGAGCGCGAACCGGCCGCGCCGCGCCCCGTGCACCCGGTACCGCAGCGCGGCGGTGGCGCCGGCGGCCAGCCGCTCGACCACGAACTCCGGCCGGACGCCGAGCTCGCCGGGCACCTGCTCGCCGAGGAGCCACAGTCCGCCGGGGCGCCGGTCGGTGTTGGTCACCTCCAGCAGCACCTCGGCGTCGCTGCCGCGGGGCACCCGGCCGGGGGTGACCGAGCGGCGGGAGGCCAGCCGGAAGCGCTGCCGGGCCACCCCGACGGCGGAGAGCACCGGCAGGGCGAGGACGAAGAGCGCCAGCTGGAGCAGCGTGCGCTCGCCGAGCAGCGCGCCGAGCGCCGCGAGGGTGACCCCGGCGGCCACCAGGCACCGGCCGCGCAGGGTCAGCGAGGAGACGGCGTCGCTGAGCCGGGTGCGTGCCACCGGATGACCTCGGGAGGCGCCGGGCTCAGCGGCCGCGGGCCGGGACGGTGGCGAGCAGGTCGCTGACCACGCGCTGGGTGTCCCGGCGGGCCATCGCGGCGTCCTGGCTGAGCAGCAGCCGGTGGGCGAGCACCGGCACCGCCATCGCCTGGACGTCGTCGGGGAGCACGTGGTCGCGGCCGGCCAGCGCCGCCGCGGCCCGCGCGGCCCGCAGCAGCTGCAGACCGGCCCGCGGCGAGGCGCCCAGCCGCAGGTCGGGGGAGCGGCGGGTGGCCTCCACCAGCGCCACGACGTAACGGCGCAACGGCTCGGCGACGTGCAGCCGGCTGACGGCGCCGACCAGGGCGCGGATGCCCGCCGCGTCGATGACCGGGGTCACCTCGCCCAGCGGGTCGGTGCCGGACCGCTCGTCGAGCATCGCCAGCTCCGCGTCCCGGTCGGGGTAGCCCATCGAGACCCGGGCGGTGAACCGGTCGCGCTGGGCCTCGGGGAGGGGGTAGGTGCCCTCCATCTCCAGCGGGTTCTGGGTGGCCACCACCATGAACGGCCGGGCCAGCTCGTAGGTGACGCCGTCGACGGTGACCTGCCGCTCCTCCATGCACTCCAGCAGGGCCGACTGGGTCTTGGGCGAGGCGCGGTTGATCTCGTCGGCGACGACGACGTTGGCGAAGACGGCGCCGGGCTTGAACTCGAAGGCCCGGCTCTCCTGGTCGTAGACCGCCACGCCGGTGACGTCGCTGGGCAGCAGGTCCGGGGTGAACTGGATCCGGCGCACGGTGCCGTCGATGGACCGGGCCAGCGCCTTGGCCAGCGTGGTCTTGCCGACGCCGGGGACGTCCTCGATGAGCAGGTGCCCCTCGGCCAGCAGGACGGCCAGGGCCAGCCGGACGACGTCGGGCTTGCCCTCCACCACCCGGCCGATCGAGGCGGCGAGCTGCGCACCCGCGGCCGCGATGTCGATCTCGGCGGGGTCGATCTCGGCGGGGTCGATACCGGCACCGTCCGGGGTTCGGCCGAGGGCCGCCACCCCGAGCCCCGCCCCGGCCGCTCGCGGATCCAGCTCCGTGGTGCCCTCCGTCACCCGGCCCACGGTACGTGCGAAAACCCGCCGGTGGGGTGCCCGCCGGGTGGGGGTGCGCCCGGGGGCGCCGGGGCGGCCGGAGCGGCCCGCCGGGGGAGCCCGGTGGAGGGCGGTGGAGCGGAGGGGACGACACGGTGCGAAGTGGTGTCCAGTGGGGGCCAGTGGGTTAATGTGTCGCCGGATGGGGAGGCCGGGACCACGGAAGGGTCCGGCAGAGCCACGGGAGGACAGATGCGGGGGGTGATCCGGTGTTCGTCGGCAGCTACCCCCTGCGCCTCGACGAGAAGGGCCGGCTCGCACTCCCCGTCCGCTACCGCGAGCTGGTGGCCGACGGCATGGTGATCAAGAAGGGCCAGGAGCGCTGCATCTACGGCCTCACCATGGCCCGGGTCGCCGAGCAGAGCGCCGCGCTGAAGGCGATGGCCCCCGCCGACACCAACGCCGCCCGCATGCACGCCCGGATGAGCTTCGGCTCGATGGTCGAGGTGGAGGCGGACAAGACCGGCCGCATCACCATCCCGGCCAGCCTCCGGGAGTACGCCGGCCTGGACCGCGACGTCGTGGTCGTCGGCGTCGACACCCGGTTCGAGATCTGGGACAGCGCCACCTGGGACGCCTACGTGGCCGAGCAGGAAGCCGTCTTCGCCGCCATGGAGAGCGAGGGGATGCCGACCCTCTCCTGAGTCCGTCAGCACCCCACCAGCCCCCACCACCGACCTGCACCACCGACCCACTCACCGGGCCGAGCCGACTTCCCCGCGGCTCGACCCACCGGGTTCCGAGCCGGCTTCCTCCCGGCTCGGGCCCCTGGACAGCGAGCCGACTTCCCCCCGGCTCGACGTCCCGCACCACCCGCGCAGGGCACCGCCCGCCCGAGCCGCCCCAGCAGGGCTCCACCTGGTACCGCTTCCCCGGCGCCAGGCGGGCCCTGCGGGGCGGCGGGCCCGGGTGGACCCCCACCGAGCACCCACCAGGGCTCCACCCCACTCCACCGCCCCCACCACGCCCCACCCAGTCGCCACACCGCCGTCCCCGCCCCGCACCAGACCACGCGCCCGGAGAGGAGTCCGTCGATGAGCACCACCCCGGACGACCTCCCCGACGGCCTCCTGGACGGCGCAGCGGCCACCGGCCCGGCCGTGCACGTGCCGGTGCTCCTGGACCGGGTGACCGAGCTCCTCGCCCCGGCCCTGCAGGCCCCCGGCGCGGTGCTGGTCGACTGCACCCTCGGACTGGCCGGCCACTCCCTGGCCCTGCTGCGCGCCCACCCGGAGCTGCGCCTGATCGGCCTGGACCGCGACCCCGACGCCCGCGCCGAGGCCGCGGCCCGGATCGCGGCCGCCGGCTGCGCCGAGCGCGCCACCCTGGTGCCCGCCGTCTTCGACGAGCTGCCCGACGTGCTCGCCGACCTGGGTGTGGACGAGGTCCAGGGCGTCCTGTTCGACCTCGGTGTCTCCTCGCTGCAGCTGGACCGCCCCACCCGCGGGTTCAGCTACTCCACCGACGCCCCGCTGGACATGCGGATGGACCCCGGCGCTCCCCGCACCGCCGCCGACGTGGTCAACACCTACAGCCGCGGCGAGCTGACCCGGGTGCTGAGGGTCTACGGCGAGGAGCGGTTCGCCGGCCGGATCGCCGCCGCCATCGAGCGCGAGCGGGCGCGCGAGCCGTTCACCGGCACCGCCCGGCTGGCCGAGCTCGTCCGCGACGCCATCCCGGCCGCGACCCGGCGGACCGGCGGCCACCCGGCCAAGCGGACCTTCCAGGCCCTGCGCATCGAGGTCAACGACGAGCTCGGCGTCCTCACCCGTGCCCTCCCGGCCGCCATCGACGCGCTCGCCGTCGGTGGCCGGGTGGCCGTCATCAGCTTCCACTCCCTCGAGGACCGCATCGTGAAGCAGACCCTCGCCGCCGAGGCGACCGACCGCACCCCGCCCGGGATGCCGGTGCCCATGCCGGAGCACGCCCCGGTGCTCCGCCTGGTCACCCGTGGCGGCGAGGCCCCGGGCGAGGACGAGGTCGCGGTCAACCCGCGGGCCGCATCGGCCCGGGTGCGCGCCGCCGAGCGGGTCCGGAGGGCCGCGTGAGCGCCCCGGCACGGACGACGGCCGGCCGGGCGGGCCCGCCCCGTGCCCGCACCGCCGCCACCGGGCCGGTGCACGTGCCGCGCACCGCGCCGACCCGGCGCAGCGGCCCGGTGCCCAGGCCGCAGCTGCGGCTGGTGCCCGGGGACGCCGGGGCCTCCCGCCCCACCCCGCGCCCCTCCCGCACCACCCGCCGCCGGCGGGCGCCCTTCGCGCTCCTCGTCGTCGGCCTGCTGGTCGCCACCACGCTGGGCCTGCTGCTGCTCAACACCGCCATCGCCGTCGACTCCCTGGAGGCCACCCGCCAGCGGACGGCGAACGCGGAGCAGGCGCAGGAGGTGGCTCGACTGGAGCAGCGGGTGGTCGCTGCCGACAGTGCAGCCGAGCTGGCCCGCGCCGCCACCGAGGGGGGCCTGGTCCCGCCCGGCTCCGCCGGGCATCTCGTGCTCCAGCCCGACGGCACCTCGGTGCTCGTCGGCACCGCCGCCCCCGCGCCCGCCCCCGAGACCGCCGACCCCGACTCCCCGCAGAACACCGACTCCCCGCAGAGCAACCAGACCCCCGGGAACTGATCCGTGCCGCCAGCAGGTCCTCCGCCCCCGTTCCGCCCGGGCACGGCCCGGCGGACCCCGTCGCGACCCACCGGTCCGGCCGGCCGCGCCGGCGGGCTGCGGCCCCGGCGGGAGGGTGGGCGGCGGGAGCCGCTGGGCCTGGCCCAGCGCGACCAGCGCAACCGGTGGGGCCTGGCGTTCCTGGTCACCCTGCTGGTGGTCGTGGTCGCCAAGCTCGTCGTGCTGCAGGGTGTCGACGGCGCGCCCTACGCGCAGGCGGCGGAGAACGACCGGATGAAGGTCTACCCGATCGCCGCCGTCCGCGGCGCGATCACCGACCGCGACGGCCAGCTGCTGGCGTACTCGGTGGACGCCGAACGAGTCACCGCCGACCCCTCGCTGGTCGAGGACCCGGCGCGCACCGCCCTCGCGCTGACCACGCTGCTGGACGTCCCGGCCGCGGAGCTCACCGCGAAGCTGTCCGAGGACAGCCGCTACGTGGTGCTCGCCGAGCAGGTCTCCACCGAGGTGACCGACCGGATCCGCGCGCTGGAGGAGCGGCAGGGCCTGTTCTTCGAGGACGACCCGGTGCGGCTCTACCCGGCCGGGGCGGTCGGCGGCCAGGTGGTCGGCTTCGTCGGGTACGACGGCGACGGGCTGGCCGGCATCGAGCAGCGCTACGAGGACGTGCTGTCGGGCACCGACGGCCAGGAGCGGGTCGAGGTCGACGGCCGGGGCAACCCGATCCCCTCGGGCATCGACGACACCGTGCCCGCCGTCGACGGCAGCACCGTCGCGCTCACCCTCGACGAGGACCTGCAGTTCGTCGTCCAGCAGCGCCTGGACGCCGCCTGCGCCGACGGCTTCACCACCACCGCCTCGGCCGTGGTGCTGGAGGTGGCCACCGGCGAGGTCGCGGCGATGGCCGGCTGCCCGGGGTACGACCCGGGCTCCTACAACACCACCGACCCCGACCTGCTGGGCAACCCGGTGGTCTCGGAGGTCTACGAGCCCGGCTCGGTGATGAAGGCGGTCACCCTGGCCGCCGCCATCGAGGAGGGCAAGGCGACCAAGGACTCGGTGCTGACCGTCGACGGGCACATCCGCGCCGGCGACGTCGTCGTCACCGACGCCCACGACCACGAGCCGATCGACTTCACCGTGACCGGCATCCTGGCCAAGTCCAGCAACGTCGGGTCGATCATGCTGGCCCGGGAGGTCGGCGACAGCACGTTCGAGCGCTACCTGCGCGCCTTCGGTCTCGGGTCGACCACCGGGATCGAGCTCCCCGGCGAGAGCGCCGGCATCCTGCAGGACTCCGCGGAGTGGACGGCCAGCCGCGCGGCCAACGTGCCGATCGGGCAGGGCATCTCGGTGACGACCCTGCAGATGGCGTCGGTGTACCAGACGCTGGCCAACGGCGGGGTGCGCATCCCGCCCCGGCTGGTCGACTCGGTGACCGCCGCCGACGGCACCGTCACCGAGGCGCCGCGGCCGGAGGCGACCCGGGTGGTCAGCGAGGACACCGCCGATCAGCTCACCTACATGCTCGAGGCGGTGGTCGGGCCCGGCGGCACCGCGCCGCTGGGTGAGGTCGACGGGTTCCGGGTGGCCGGGAAGACCGGCACCGCGCAGCGGGCCAACCCCGAGTGCGGCTGCTACGCGGGCGGTGGCTACTTCACCACCTTCGTCGGCTACGCCCCGGCCGACGACCCGCAGTACGTCGTCGCCGTGGACCTGGAGCGCCCGACCAGCGACGCCGAGGGCGGCCAGGTCGCCGCGCCGGTCTTCGCCGACGTGATGCGGTACGCGCTCACCGCCGGTGGCGTGGTGCCCTCGGGCGCGCCGCGCCCGGACTTCACCCTCTCGGTCCCCTGACCGGCCAGCCGCCGACCGGTCGGGCCCCGGCCGGCCGTCCGGCGGGCACGGACGGCGCGCGACACGGGCAGGGGTGGGCGGCCGGGTCACGGCGCCCGGCGCCGGTAGATTGGCCTGTCGTGACCCCGACCGTCCCCGGCTCGGTGCCCCGGCCCGCGGGGACCCGCCCGCTCCGCCTCGCCGAGCTCGCCGACCTCGTCGGGAACCCGGTCCAGGGCGACGCCGGCACCGCCGTCACCGGCGTGACCCACGCCTCGGGCGAGGTCCGCCCCGGCGACCTCTACGCGGCGCTGCCCGGCGCGCGCACCCACGGCGCCCGGTTCGCCGCCGACGCCGCCGAGCGCGGGGCGGCCGCCGTCCTCACCGACCCCGACGGCGCCGACGACGCCCGGGCGACCCGGCTGCCGGTCTGCGTGGTCGACGGACCCCGGGCGGTGCTGGGCCCGGTCGCCGGCCGGGTGTACGACCGGCCCAGCGAGCAGCTGACCGTGCTGGGCATCACCGGCACGAACGGCAAGACGACGACGGCCTACCTGGTCGAGGCCGGGCTGTCCGCGGCCGGCTGGACCAGCGGGCTGATCGGGACGGTGCAGACCCGCACCCGCGGCACCGGCCCCGACGGGACGCCGACGACCACCACGCTGCCCAGCGCCCGGACGACGCCGGAGGCACCCGACCTGCACGCCCTGCTGGCGACGATGGTCGAGTCCGGCGTGCGCGCCGTGGTCATGGAGGTCTCCAGCCACGCGCTGTCGCTGGACCGCGTCGGCGGGGTGCGCTTCGCCGCGGCGGGCTTCACCAACCTCTCCCGCGACCACCTCGACCACCACGGCGACATGGAGAGCTACTTCGCCGCCAAGGCGCGGCTGTTCGACGGGCGTGCGGCGGTCGAGGTCGTCGACGTCGACGACCCGTACGGCCGCCGCCTGGCCCGTCCCGGCACGGTCACCGTCTCGACCCGGGACGCCACCACCGCCGACTGGTCGGCCGCCGACGTCAGCGCCCTGCCGGCCGGGGGGTCCCGGTTCACCCTGCACGGGCCCGGCGGCCGCTCCTGGCCCGCGCGGCTGCGGCTGCCCGGCGCCTTCAACGTGGCCAACGCCGTCCTCGCCGTCGCGCTGCTCGACGCCGTCGGCGTGCCGGTCGAGGCAGCGGTCGCCGGCCTCGCCGAGACCGTGGTGCCCGGTCGGATGGAGCCGGTCGACGCCGGTCAGCAGTTCGTCGCCGTCGTCGACTACGCGCACACCCCGGACGCCGTGACCACCGCGCTGGACGCCCTGCGCGGCGCGACCCCGGGCCGGCTGCTGACCGTGCTGGGCTGTGGCGGCGACCGCGACCCCGGCAAGCGCCCGGCGATGGGCGCGGCCGCCGCGGCCGGCAGCGACGTGCTGGTCATCACCGACGACAACCCGCGTTCGGAGGACCCGGCGGCCATCCGCGCCGCCGTCCGCGCCGGGACCGCCGACGTACCGGCGGACCGGCGGGCCGAGGTGCTCGAGGTCGGTGACCGGCGCGAGGCGCTGGCCGCCGCGGTCGCGCTCGCCCGCCCGGGTGACACGCTCCTGGTGGCCGGCAAGGGCCACGAGACCGGTCAGGAGGTGGCAGGGCAGGTGTTCCCCTTCGACGACCGCACCGTGCTGCGCGAGGTGCTCTCCGCACGGGTGAGCGCATGATCCCCCTCACCCTGGCCGAGGTGGCCGCCGCCGTCGGCGGCGAGCTGTCCGGGCCCGGCGCGCCGACCGTCTCCGGTGCGGTGGTCACCGACTCGCGCGCGCTGGCGGCCGGCGACCTGTTCGTCGCACTGCCGGGGGAGCGGGTCGACGGCGCCGACTACCTGCCGGCCGCGGCGGCCGCCGGCGCGGCCGGTGCGCTGGCCACCCGGGCCGACCCCGCGCTGCCCACCGTCGTCGTCGCCGACCCGGTGACCGCGCTGGGCCGGCTGGCCGCCGAGGTGCACCGGCGACTGGTCGCCGGTGGGCTGGTCACGGTCGGGATCACCGGCTCCTCGGGGAAGACCTCCACCAAGGACCTGCTCGGCCAGGTGCTCGCCGCCGCCGGTTCGACGGTCAGCCCGCAGGGGTCGTTCAACAACGACATCGGCCTGCCGCTGACCGTCCTCGCCGCGGACGCCGCGACCCGCTTCCTGGTGCTGGAGATGGGCGCGCGGGGGCCCGGGCACATCGCCCGGCTCTGCCGGATCGCCCGCCCGCGCATCGGGGTGGTGCTCAACGTCGGCTCCGCGCACCTGGGGGAGTTCGGCAGCGCCGAGGTGATCGCCCAGAGCAAGGGCGAGCTCGTCGAGGCGCTGCCCGCCGAGGGCACCGCGGTGCTCAACGACGACGACGCCCGGGTGGCCGGCATGGCGCCGCGCACCGCGGCGACGGTGCTGCGCACCGGGCTCGGCGCCGGGGCCGACGTGCGCGCGGTCGACGTCGGCCTCGACGACTCCGCCCGCGCCCGGTTCACCCTGGTGGCCGGGGGCGAGGAGCACCCGGTGCAGCTGCAGGTCGTCGGTGTGCACCAGGTGGCCAACGCGCTGTCCGCGGCCGGTGCCGCGCTGGCGGCCGGGATGACCCCGGCGGCGGTCGCCGCCGCCCTGTCCGCCGCCGGTCCGCGCAGCCGCTGGCGGATGGAGGTCACCCGCCGCGCCGACGGGGTCACCGTCGTCAACGACGCCTACAACGCCAACCCGGAGTCGATGCGCGCCGCGCTCGCCGCGCTCGCCCAGCTGCCCGGGCGCCGCCGCATCGCGGTGCTCGGCGCGATGGGGGAGCTGGGCCCCGGCGCCGACGCCGAGCACGCCCGGCTGGGCCGGGACGCGGTGCGCGGCGGCGTGGACCTGCTCGTCTCCGTGGGGGACGACGCCATCGGGCTGCACACCGGCGCGCTCGCCGAACGGACGGCGAGCGGCGCGGCGGCAGCCCACACACAGGAGGAAGTGGTGCACGTGCCCGACCGGGAGACAGCCCGGCGGTTGCTGGCCCAGGTGCTCGCCCCGGGCGACGTGGTGCTGGTCAAGGCCTCCCGGGCCTACGCCCTGGAGCAGCTGGCCGCCGACGTCCTCGCCGCTGACGTACCTGCCACCGACCCCGGGGCCGGCGCGTGAAGTCCGTCCTCGTCGCGGCCGCCTTCGGGCTGGTGATCTCGATCCTGCTGACCCCGCTGGCGATCAAGGCGTTCCGCCGGCACGGGTTCGGCCAGGAGATCCGGGACGACGGCCCGCAGAGCCACCTGGCGAAGAAGGGCACCCCGACCATGGGGGGCACCGTCATGGTGCTGGCCACCGTCGGCGGCTACCTGATCGCCCACCTGTTCCTCATCGACCAGCCCGGGCGTGGCGTGACCGCCACCGGGCTGCTGCTGCTGTTCCTGCTCATCGGCCTGGGCACCGTCGGCTTCCTCGACGACTACCTCAAGATCCGGTACCGGCGCAGCCTGGGCCTGAACAAGACGGCCAAGCTGGTCGGGCAGCTGGTGATCGGGGTGACCTTCGCCGTCCTCGCGCTCATCCAGGACGACCAGGGCGCCGCGGTCGCCACCACGGCGGTCTCGTTCGTCCGGGACATCGCGCCGCTGACCCTGCCGGCGTTCCTGTTCGTCGCCTTCGCGTACCTGTTCATCGCCGGCTTCTCCAACGCGGTGAACCTCACCGACGGGCTGGACGGGCTGGCGGCCGGCTGCTCGGCGATGGTCTTCGCCAGTTACGTGATCATCTCGTTCTGGCAGTTCGGTCACGACTGCGCCACCGAGCTGGTCGACGGCTGCTACACCGTCCGCGACCCGCTCGACGTCACCCTCGTCGCCGCCGCGGCGATGGGCGCCTGCCTGGGCTTCCTGTGGTGGAACACGTCACCGGCCCGGATCTTCATGGGCGACACCGGGTCGCTGGCCCTGGGCGGTCTGATGGCCGGGCTGGCGATCGTGACCCGCACCGAGCTGCTGCTGGTGGTGCTGGGCGGGCTGTTCGTCGCGGTGACCCTCTCGGTGGTGATCCAGGTCGGCTTCTTCCGGGCCACCCGGCGCCGGGTCTTCCGGATGGCGCCGCTGCACCACCACTTCGAGCTGGCCGGCTGGGCGGAGAACACCGTCATCGTCCGGTTCTGGCTGGTCACCGGCATGGCGGTGGCGTTCGGCCTGGGGCTGTTCTACGCCGACTGGCTCTCCTTCGCCGGACTGTGAAGGCTGGGCCGGTGACCTCCCCGACCGACTTCTCCCGCGTCCCCGACCGTGTGCCTGACCGTGTCATCGTCGCCGGCCTCGGCGTCTCCGGTGCGGCCGCCGCCCGGGTGCTGCTGGCCCGCGGCGCGGACGTCGCGCTGACCGACGCGGCCGAGCCCGCCGTGGTGGCGGAACTGGTCGCCGCCGGCGCCCGCTGGCTGGGGCCGCTGACCGAGCCGCCCGAGGACGTCGACCTGGTGGTCACCTCCCCGGGATGGCGCCCGGACAACCCGCTGCTGCTCGCCGCCGCGGCCCGCGGGCTGGAGGTCGTGGGGGAGCCGGAACTGGCCTGGCGGCTGCGGCTGCCCGGCCCCGACGGTGAGCCGGCGCCCTGGTACGCGGTGACCGGCACCAACGGCAAGACGACCACCGTCACGATGCTGGAGGCGGTGCTGCAGGCCGGCGGGCGGCGCGCGGTCGCCGCCGGCAACGTCGGGCGGCCGCTGGTCGAGGTGGTCACCGCCACCGACGCCGACGGCGCCCCGGCCTACGACGCACTGGCGGTGGAGCTGTCCAGCTTCCAGCTGCACTGGTCGTCCTCGATCGCACCGGCCGGGGCCTGTGTGCTCAACGTCGCCGACGACCACGTCGACTGGCACGGCTCGCCCGAGGCCTACCGCGACGCGAAGGCCCGGCTGCTGCTGCACGCCCCGGTCGCGGTCGCCGACGCGGGCGACCCGGTCGCCTCGGCCCTGGTCTCCCGGCACCGGCGTCCGGTCACGGTCACCCTCGACGAGCCCGCCCGCGGCCAGCTCGGCGTCCGCTCCGGCGCGCTGGTCGACCGCGCCTTCGCCACCGCGCCCGCCGGTGAGGTGCTCGCCGGGCTGGACACCCTGCAGGTCCGCGGCCCGCACAACACGGTGAACGCGCTGGCCGCGGCCGCGCTGGCCCGGGTGGCCGGCATCGCACCGGCCGACATCGCCCGGGGCCTGGCCGGTTTCCGCGGTGGCGCCCACCGGACCGTGCTGGTCGGCACCGTCGACGGCGTGGACTTCGTCGATGACAGCAAGGCCACCAACCCGCACGCCGCCGCCGCCTCGCTGGCCGCCTACCCGCGGGTGGTCTGGATCGCCGGGGGGCTGCTCAAGGGCGCCGACGTCGACCCGCTGGTCGCCGCGGTCGCCCCGCGGCTGGCCGGGGTGGTGCTGCTGGGCCGGGACCGGGAGCAGTTCGCCCGGTCTCTCGCGCGACACGCCCCGGCGGTCCCGCGCACCGTGGTCCCCAGCGGCGACGATGGGGCGGTGGTGACCGATGGGGGCCGTGTGACGTACGGCGACGAGGTGATGCGTCAGGTGGTGGCGGCCGCGGCGCGGCTGGCCGGCCCCGGCGACACGGTGCTGCTCGCCCCGGCCGCCGCCTCGATGGACGTGTTCACCGACTACGCGCACCGGGGCCGCGCCTTCGCCGACGCGGTCCGTGCGCTGGGCTGAGGCAGCCGACCGTGAGCAGCCGATGACCGCGACCACCCGCGAGCGCGGCCCGCGCGCCGACCCCACCGGTGACCGGCGCCCCGGCGACCGGACCCAGGGCGACCGGCCGGCCGGCGGGGTCCGCTGGCGGCTGCGCGGCCCGGCCTGGCTCGAGGGGCCGATGACCAGTTCGCACCTGGTCCTCGGCTCGGCCGGCATGCTGCTGGCCATCGGCCTGGTCATGGTGTTCTCCGCCTCCGCGATCGAGGCAGCCACCTCCGGCCAGCCCGCCTGGCTGCCCGGCGTCCGGCAGCTGGTCTTCGCCCTGATCGGCCTGGCCGGGATGCTCGTCGCGATGCGGTTGCCCGTCGGGCGCATCCGGCAGTGGTCCGGCCGCGGCATGCTGCTGGGCTTCTTCCTGCTGCTGATCGTGCTGATCCCCGGCATCGGCCTGGAGCTCAACGGGTCCCGGGCCTGGATCGACCTCAAGGTCACCAACTTCCAGCCCTCGGAGCTGGCCAAGCTGGTCTTCGCGCTCTGGGGCGCCCACGTCATCGCCGTGCGCGAGCGCTACCTGACCACGCGCTCGCTGCTGGTGCCGGTCATCCCGGTCTTCCTGCTGATGTGCCTGCTGCTGCTCGCCGAGCCGGACATGGGCGCGGTGGTCAGCCTCGGGCTGGTCGTCGCCGGGCTGATGTGGGCTGGTGGTCTGTCCCGGCGCTACATCGCCGGCGCCGTCGGGGTGGTCGCCGCGCTGGTCGCGGTGATGGTCGCCGTGGCGCCGTACCGGATGGCCCGGGTCACCTCGTTCCTCGACCCGTTCGCCGACCCGCTGGGCGACGGCATGCAGGCGATCCGCGGCTTCTACGCGCTGGCCACCGGCGGCGTGTGGGGCGTCGGGCTGGGCAACAGCGCGATGAAGTGGAACCTGCTGCCGCACGCGGAGTCCGACTACATCTTCGCCATCATCGGGGAGGAGCTGGGCTTCCTCGGCTGCCTGGTGGTGATCGGCCTCTACGGCCTGCTCGCCTACGCCGGCTTCCGGATCGCCCGCCGCAGCACCGACCGGTTCGTCCAGCTGGCCAGCGTCGCGATCACCTTCTGGCTGGTCGGGCAGGCCACGATGAACATGGGCTACGTCGTCGGTCTGCTGCCGGTCACCGGTGTCACGCTCCCGCTCATCTCCGCCGGCGGCACCTCGCTGGTGCTCACGCTCTTCGTCATCGGGCTGCTCGCCCGCTTCGCCCGGTCCGAGCCGGCCGCGATCGCCCACCAGCGGGCCAGCCGCCGCGGCTGGGCGGCCCGGCTGCTGCTCCCGATCCCGGCTGCCCCGGTCGACCCGCCGCCGTCCCGCCGGCGCCGGGCTGCCCGCCGGGGTCCCGGCCCCAAGCCGGCGGCCGACGCCGATCGGCGGCGCCAGGGCCGCACGGTGACCCGGGTGCCGGGGCTGCGCACCCAGGAGCAGGAGGCCGTGCGGGCCGCCCCCCCGGGGCCGCGCGGCGCTGCCCCGCCGCCGTGGGCCGGCGCCCCGGACGCGCGCCCGAACGTGGTCCAGCGGCAGACTGGGCGGGGCCGGCAGCCCGCCGGTGACCGCCCGACCGACCGCGGCCGCACCCCGGCCGTGCCCGCTCCCATCGACCCCCGCGACCGCCGTGCCGCGGGGGCGGCTCCCGGGGCGCGGGGCCGGTCGGTCCCGCGGTCCCGCCCGAGAACGGAACGGCCAGGACGCCCGCAGTGACCCAGCCCCACCCCGCCCCCGGCCCCGCCGGGGTGCCCTCCGGCGTCCACGTGGTGCTCGCCGGTGGCGGCACCGGCGGCCACATCGAGCCGATGCTCGCCCTCGCCGACGCGCTGACCCGGCGCACCTCCGCACCCGGTGGCGCCCCGCGGGTCACCTGCCTGGGCACCGCCCGCGGCATGGAGACCCGGCTGGTCCCGGCCCGCGGCTACGACCTGCGCCTCATCCCGCCGGTGCCGCTGCCCCGCAAGCCGACCGTCGACCTCCTCCGCGTGCCCGGACGGGTGCGCCGCGCCGTCGGGGATACCCGCGCGCTGCTGACCGGCCTCGGCGCCGACGTCGTCGTCGGGTTCGGCGGGTACGTCGCGCTGCCCGCCTACCTGGGCGCCCGGCGGGCGGGCATCCCGGTGGTGGTGCACGAGCAGAACGCGCTGCCCGGCCTGGCCAACCGGGTCGGGGCCCGGCTCGCCGCCCGGGTCGCGGTCACCGTCCCCGGCACGCCGTTGCGCGGGGGGGAGCACGTCGGGATGCCGCTGCGCACCTCGATCAGCGGGCTGGACCGGACGGCGCGGCGCGCCGAGGCGCGGGCCACCTTCGGCCTGGACGCCGACCGCCCCACCCTGCTGGTCTTCGGCGGGTCCCAGGGGGCGGCCTCGCTCAACCGGGCCGCGGTGTCCGCCGCCGACGCGCTCACCGCCGCGGGTGTGCAGGTGCTGCACGCGCGGGGGCCGAAGAACACCGACGTGGCGGTGCCCGCCCGGCCGGCCGGTGCCGCGCCCTACGTCGTCGTCGACTACCTGGACCGGATGGACCTCGCCTACGCCGCGGCCGACCTGGCGCTGTGCCGGTCGGGCGCGGTGACCGTCGCCGAGCTGTCCGCGGTCGGGCTGCCCGCGGCGTTCGTGCCGCTGCCGATCGGCAACGGCGAGCAGCGGCTGAACGCGCTGCCGGTGGTCGAGGCCGGCGGTGCGCTGCTGGTGGCCGATGCGGACCTGACGCCGGAGTGGATCGCCGCGGAGCTGGTGCCGTTGCTCACCGACCCGGCGCGGCTGTCCGCGCTGGCCGGGCACGCCGCCGCGGCGGGAGCCAGGGACGCGGACGAGAGACTGGCCGACATGGTGCTGGCGGTGGTGGAGCGATGAGCGCTGCGATGACGACGGGTGAGCGAGCATCGCAGGGAGCGCCAGCGACCGAGGAGCGGAACGAGTCCGGAGTGGAGCGATGAGCGCTGCGATGACGACGGGTGAGCGAGCATCGCAGGGAGCGCCAGCGACCGAGGAGCGGAACGAGTCCGGAGTGGAGCGATGAGCGCAGCGGACGTGGCCGGGTGGCGGGAGCCGATCCCGGCGCTGGACGACCTCGGGGCGGTGCACTTCATCGGCATCGGCGGTGCCGGCATGAGTGGGATCGCCCGGATCATGCTGGCCCGGGGCCTGCGGGTCTCCGGCAGCGACCGCCGTGACTCCCCGGCGCTGCGCGCGCTGGCGGCCCTGGGCGCCCGGGTCGAGGTCGGCCACGACGCGGCCCACCTCGGCGACGCGGCCACGGTCGTCGTCTCCACCGCCATCCGGGCCGAGAACCCCGAGCTGGTCGCCGCCCGCGAGCGGGGCCTGCGGGTCGTGCCCCGCGCGGTGGCGCTGGCCGCGGTGATGGCCGGCCGGCGGAGCGTCGCGGTCGCCGGCACGCACGGCAAGACGTCGACGACGTCGATGCTGACCGTGGCGGTGCAGGCCTGCGGCGTCGACGCCTCCTTCGCCATCGGCGGCACGCTCAACGAGTCCGGCTCCAACGCGCACGCGGGGGAGGGCGACGTGTTCGTCGCCGAGGCCGACGAGAGCGACCGCTCCTTCCTGCTGCTGGCCCCCCGCGCGGCGATCGTGACCAACGTCGAGGCCGACCACCTGGACAACTACGGCGACCTGGCAGCCGTCGAGGCCGCCTTCGACACCTTCGCGCACACCGTGCCCGCCGACGGGTTCCTGGTGCTCTGCGCCGACGACCCGGGCGCCGCCCGGCTCGCCGGGGTCGGGGCGCCCGCCCGGGTCCGCACCTACGGCCAGGGCGACGACGCGGACCTGCGCCTCACCGACGTTCGGGTCGGGCCCGACGGCACCCGCTACACCGCCGTCCTGGACGGCCGGGTGCTCGGGGAGGTGCACCTCCAGCTGCCGGGTGAGCACATGGCGCTCAACAGCGCGGCCGCGCTGCTGACCGGGCTCGAGCTGGGCCTGCCCGCCGCCGGGCTGATCGGCGGCCTGGGCCGGTTCGGCGGTGTGCACCGCCGGTTCGAGCTGAAGGGCACCGCGGCCGGCGTGCGGGTCTACGACGACTACGCCCACCACCCCACCGAGGTGGCGGCCCAGCTGCGCGCCGCCCGGGCGGTGACCGGGTCCGGCCGCCTGCTGGTGCTCTTCCAGCCGCACCTGTACAGCCGCACCGCGGAGTTCGCCGTCGGCTTCGGGACGGCGCTGGGGCTGGCCGACGAGGTGGTCGTGATGGACATCTACGGCGCCCGCGAGGACCCGGTGCCCGGGGTGACCGGTGCGCTGGTGGCCCAGGCGGTGCCCCTGCCGGCGGGTCGGGTGGCGTTCGAGCCGTCGTGGTCGGCGGCGGCGCCCGCGATGGCCGCCCGGGCCCGCCCCGGCGACCTGGTGGTCACCATGGGCGCCGGGGACGTCTCCATGGTCGGCCCGGAGATCCTGGCGGCGATCGCCGAGCCGGAGCCGGGGACCGAGGGGATCGCCGCGCCGGTGGCCCCCCGGTGAACCGCACGGGGTCGACCACGCGGGACCGGGCCCGGTCGGTCCGGCGCGGGGCGGCCCCGGGGCGGGGGGCGAGCTCGGTCACGCCGCTGCGCCCCCGGCGCCGGTCGCGCCGGACGGCCCGGCCCCGGCGCCGGCGCCGGCTGGTGGCCGCCGCAGCCGTGGCCGTGGGCCTGGTCGCCGCGGTCGCCTGGCTGCTCTTCGGCTCGCCGGTGCTGGCCGTGCAGGAGGTCCGCGTCGACGGTGCGGTCACCCTCTCGCCCGAGCAGGTCGTCGCCAGTGCCGGGATCGCCGAGGGCACCCCGCTGGTCCGGGTCGACACCGTCGGCGCCGCCGAGCGGGTCGGCCGGCTGCCGCCGGTCGCCTCGGTCGAGGTCACCCGCGGCTGGCCGGACACGGTGGTGGTCACCGTGGTCGAGCGGCGCCCGGTGGCGGTCGTCTCCGACGCCGGTCGCCGGCAGCTGATGGACGCCACCGGCGTCGTCTTCGACACCATCACCGGACCGGTGCCCGACGGCGTCGTCCCGCTCGACGTCCGCACCCCGGGCCCCGACGACGCCGCCACCACCGCCGCGCTGGGCGCGCTCACCGCGCTCCCGGGCGACGTGCGGGCCCAGGTCACCGCGGTCTCCGCGACCGGACCGGACGACGTCACCCTCACCCTGACCGACGGCCGGGCGGTGCTGTGGGGGAGCGCCGCCCGCACCGAACGCAAGGCCGAGGTGCTCGACGCGCTGCTGGACCAGATCGACGCGGGGACCCTCGACCCCGCCGGCACCCTCGACGTCAGCACGCCCGACGCCGTCGTGCTGCGCTGAGTCTGCGCGTCGCCGCCGGCGGGAGCTGGACGGAACGGGGTCCGGTCGTCCACCTGCGGGGGGACGCGCCGCCCGCAGCGACACGCCCGGGAGTGAAATTGTCCAGCGACTTCCTCAGCTCGGCGTTCCGATGGACGTCCGGGTCGTCTGCACCTGGACATGAGACGCCGTTGGCGCGGGTCGTAACGGCGAGTGAGGCAGATGTGACCGACGGGTCGACCGAGGTTCGTGAGGTGGTGCCCGTGGGACACGCCGAGCCCAGAGGGGTGCTTGCTGGGCCACTGGGGGGCACCTAACTTCGTCCCCAACGCCCGAGTTGACATAACTATAAGGCTCTACATGAGGATGAGGGTTCAGTTGGGGAGCGCGGCATGACACCTCCGCACAACTACCTTGCGGTCATCAAGGTCGTCGGCATCGGCGGCGGCGGGGTGAACGCGGTCAACAGGATGATCGAGGTCGGCCTCAAGGGGGTCGAGTTCATCGCCATCAACACCGATGCGCAGGCGCTGCTGATGAGCGACGCCGACGTCAAGCTCGACGTCGGCCGCGAGCTCACCCGCGGGCTCGGCGCGGGCGCCCAGCCCGACGTCGGCCGGCAGGCCGCCGAGGACCACCGCGAGGAGATCGAAGAGGTGCTCAAGGGCGCCGACATGGTCTTCGTGACGGCGGGCGAGGGCGGTGGCACGGGCACCGGGGGTGCCCCGGTCGTCGCCTCGATCGCCCGCAAGCTCGGTGCCCTGACCATCGGTGTGGTCACCCGCCCGTTCTCCTTCGAGGGGAAGCGGCGCGCGGTCCAGGCCGAGTCGGGGATCGAGGAGCTGCGCAACGAGTGCGACACGCTCATCGTCATCCCGAACGACCGGCTGCTGCAGCTGGGCGACCGGAACGTCAGCGTGATGGACGCCTTCCGCACCGCCGACCAGGTGCTGCTGTCCGGCGTCCAGGGGATCACCGACCTGATCACCACCCCCGGCCTGATCAACCTGGACTTCGCCGACGTCAAGTCGGTCATGTCGGGGGCCGGCTCGGCGCTGATGGGCATCGGCAGCGCGCGGGGCGACAACCGCGCACTGCTCGCCGCCGAGCAGGCGATCGCCAGCCCGCTGCTGGAGGCCTCGATGGAGGGCGCCCACGGCGTCCTGCTGTCGATCTCCGGTGGGTCG
Organism: Modestobacter sp. SYSU DS0875; assembly: GCF_054050915.1. Classification (NCBI taxonomy): domain Bacteria; kingdom Bacillati; phylum Actinomycetota; class Actinomycetes; order Geodermatophilales; family Geodermatophilaceae; genus Modestobacter; species Modestobacter sp. SYSU DS0875. The sequence continues at coordinate 40,567 of NZ_JBJHAH010000031.1, forward strand.
GACCTGGGCCTGTTCGAGATCAACGAGGCGGCGTCCCTGGTCAGTGACGCCGCGCACCCGGACGCCAACATCATCTTCGGGGCGGTCATCGACGACGCCCTCGGGGACGAGGTCCGGGTCACCGTGATCGCGGCGGGCTTCGACGGGGGGAAGCCGGGCAACCGCAAGGACGTCCCGGCGGCCACCGCCGCCCCGGCGTCGTCCCGGCCGGCCGTTCCGGCGCAGGCCGGTGAACGCACGGCCGGGCAGGTCTCCTCGCCCCCGGCGCAGGCGGTCCCCGTCCCCCCGGCCCAGGCCGCCCCTGCGCCGTCGGCCGCCGCGCCCAGGCCCGGCCAGCCGGGTGCCGCCCCGGCCGGTGGCGGGATCACCGTCCCGCCGCTGCCGCCGATGCAGGGCGCGACGGGCGGCAAGAGCCGCCCGCTGGCCACGGACGACTTCGAGGAGGAGCTCGACATCCCCGAGTTCCTCCGCAGCCAGTAGAGCAGTGAGCGACGGTCCGGCCGCCCGGCCGGCGGTGCGCACCCGACGGGTGGTCACCGACCGGCGGGGCGGCCGTTCCGCGCCGCCCTGGGACTCCTTCAACCTCGGCAGCCACGTCGGTGACGCCCCGACCGACGTCGCGGCCAACCGGCAGCGGCTGGCCGACGGCATCGGCGTGCCCGGGCGGCAGCTGGTCTGGATGACCCAGGTGCACGGCACCGGGGTCGCGATCGTCGAGGACGCCGAGGAGAACCCGGTGGCCGACGTCGACGCGCTCGTCACCGCCACGCCCGGCCTGGTGCTGTGCGTCCTGGTCGCCGACTGCGTGCCGGTGCTGCTGGCCGACCCGGTCGCCGGGGTGGTCGCTGCGGTGCACGCCGGGCGCGAGGGCGTCCGGCGGGGTGTGGTGCCGGCGGCGCTGGCCGCGATGACCCGCCTCGGTGCGCACCCGGCCGACGTCGAGGCGCTCCTCGGCCCGGCCGTCTGCGGGGCGGACTACGAGGTGCCGGCGGCGATGCAGGCCGAGGTGGCCCGGGTCGCACCGGCCAGTGCGGTGCGCACCCGCGCCGGCACCCCGGGGCTGGACCTGCGGGCCGGCATCGCCGGGGTGCTGCGTGACGCAGGCGTCGGCCAGGTCGTCCACGACCCCCGGTGCACGGTGGAGGACCGCACCCTCTTCTCCCACCGCCGCGAGGGCGTCACCGGTCGGCAGGCCGGGCTGGTCTGGCTGGACCCGTCGCTGGGGCAGGGGTGACCGACGCCGACCGGCTGGGCGCCAACCTCGGCGCGGTCCGGCGGCGGATCGACGACGCCGCCCGGGCCGCCGGGCGGGACCCGGCCGAGGTCCGGCTGCTCGCGGTGAGCAAGACCTGGCCGGCCGAGGACGTCCGGGCGCTCGCGGCCCTGGGGCAGCGCGACTTCGCCGAGAACCGGGTGCAGGAGCTGCTCGGCAAGGCCGGTGAGCTCGCCGACGACCCGGCGGTCCCGGCGCTGCGGTGGCACCTGGTCGGGCAGCTGCAGCGGAACAAGGCGGCGGCCGTGGCCCGGCTGGGGGCGACGGTCCACTCGGTCGACCGGGCGTCGCTGGTCCAGGCGCTGGCGCGGGCCGCCGAGCGGTCCGACCGGGTGCTCGACGTGCTGGTGCAGGTCGACCTGGGTGGCCCGGCGGGGGAGCTCGGCGCCCGCGGTGGGGCCGCCGTCCCCGAGGTGCCCGGGCTCGCCGACACGGTCGCCGCCGAGCCCGCGCTGCGCCTGCGTGGGTTGATGGCGGTGGCACCGCGCGGTGCCGATCCGGGCCCGGCGTTCGCCCGGCTGGCCGAGCTCGCCGTCCGCGTGCGCCATGACCATCCTGGTGCCACGGAGCTATCGGCAGGCATGAGCCAGGACCTGGAGGCGGCTGTGGCAGCTGGGGCCACCGTGGTGCGTGTCGGTACCGCGTTGTTCGGCGCTCGCCCCCTAGCCTCCGATCGGGGTGCTGCCGCGGGACCCGTGCGATCTCCCGAGTCACACCAGCCCCAGCCGCACCACCGCACCACCTGACGACACCGCACCACCCGACGACACCGCACCAGCCGAAGACATCACCGCACCAGCGCGCGAGTCGCCCAGCGCACGAGACCAGAGGGAGACGCCGGATGGCCGGAGCCATGAGGAGGATGGGGATCTACCTCGGCCTCGTCGAGGACGACGACACCCGCGGCGGGTACGACCGCTATGCCGCTCGGCAGTCGGACTACGACCGCGACGAGCGGCGCTACGACCGCTACGCCGCCCGCGATGAGGCCGGCTACGACACCGAGGCCCGGTTCGCCGACGACGCGTACCCGGCCGGGGAGTACGGCTACGAGTCGGAGTACGCCGACGACTACGCCGCCGAGGAGCCGTTCGAGCCGGCGGCCGAGGCTGCTCCCGAGCCCGCGGTCTCGCTGGGGCGTCGCCCGGCCGCCCGGCCGCTGAACCTCGCCGGGTCCACCGGCTCCACGAGCGCCTCCTCGCGGCTGGCCGGTGGCGCCGGCCTCACCTCGGCCGGGGCCCCGCTGGCCTCTGCCGGGTCGGGGCGCGGCGGCGGCATCTCGGCCGGTGGCGGCGGGGCCGCGGGCTCTGCCGGGCTGGCGATGCGCGAGCCGGTGGCCGCTCCGGTGCTGGCGCCCGCGCCCGAGCCCGCCCCGAAGCCGGACTCCTACCGGATCACCACCGTGCACCCGGCCTCCTACAACGAGGCGCGGACCATCGGTGAGAGGTTCCGCGACGGCATGCCGGTGATCATGAACCTCACCGACATGGACCACGCCGACGCGAAGCGACTGGTGGACTTCGCCATCGGCCTGACGTTCGGGCTGCACGGTAGTATCGAGCGGGTCACGGCCAAGGTGTTCCTGCTCAGCCCGCAGGACGTCGACGTGACCGCGGAGGACAAAGCCCGGATCCGTGAGGGCGGGTTCTTCAACCAGTCCTGACCAGTCGACCGCGTGACCCCCGGCCACGCGGTGCCCCGAACGAGCGAGGACCGTGCCACTTCTCCTGCAGATCGTCTCGTCGATCCTGCTCGTCTTCCTGATCCTGCTCTTCGCCCGGTTCGTCGTGGACTGGGTGATGGTGCTGGCCCGCAGCTGGCGTCCGCAGGGTGCGGTGGCCGCCGGGCTCGAGGTCGTCTACGCCGCCACCGACCCGCCGCTGAAGGCGGTGCGCAAGGTGATCCCCCCGCTGAACCTGGGGTCCATCCGGCTGGACCTCGGGTTTATGGTGCTGCTGATCGCGGTGATCGTGCTGCGCAGCGTGATCCAGAGCATGGCCTACTCCGCCGCATGACCCGATCCACCGAGCCGGGGAGGGGCGCGGGCCGCAGGCGGTCCGCCGCCGGTTCGCACCCGTCCTCGTTCCGCCCGTCCGACCTGAGGTGAGCCGTATGCCACTGACTCCCGCCGACGTGCACAACGTCGTCTTCAAGAAGCCGCCGATCGGCAAGCGTGGCTACGACGAGGACGAGGTCGACGCCTTCCTCGACGTCGTCGAGGCCGAGCTGGCCCGCCTGATCGAGGAGAACAACGACCTCCGCGCCTCCGGTGGCTCGGCCCGGTCGGAGGAACGCGTCGAGTCCGCACCGATGACCGTCACCGCGCCGCCGCCCCCGCCGCAGGCGGCCGCGCAGTCGCGGGAGGACGAGGCGATGCGGGCGTCCCGGATGCTCGCGCTGGCCACCGAGACCGCCGAACGGCACGTCAACGAGGCCAAGGCCCAGGCCGACCAGATGGTCGGCAGCGCCAAGAGCACCAGCGACCGCATGCTGACCGAGGCCCGCACCAAGAGCGAGCAGATGGTCGGCGAGGCCAAGCAGCGCGCCGACGCCATGCTCGGCGACGCCCGCACCCGGGCCGACACGATGGAGCGCGAGGCCCGCGCCAAGGCCACGGCCCTGCAGCAGGACGCGGAGCGCAAGCACGTCGAGGCGATGGGCTCGCTGGAGGAGAAGCGCGCGAGCCTGGAGCGCAAGGTCGACGAGCTGCGCACCTTCGAGCGCGAGTACCGGACCCGGCTGCGCTCCTACCTGGAGTCGCACCTGCGCGACCTGGACAGCCGCGGCTCGGCCGAGCCGTCGTCCAACAGCCGGCAGAACCAGCACGTCAACGCCTGACGAAGGACCACCCTCCCCCCC
>NZ_JBJHAH010000032.1:0-44675 GCF_054050915.1 Modestobacter sp. SYSU DS0875
CCGCCCCCCATCCCGCGCGAGCCCCCCCCGCCGCCGCGCGGGAGCGGCGCCCCCCCCCCCCCCCCCCGGGGCCGGCCGCCGGGGCCCCCCCCCCCGGGGGCGGTGCTCAGCCGATCGGGCGGATGCCCCAGCGGCCGGTGGTGGTCTCCCCCGGCTCCAGCCGGCGGACCCCCTCGCCGCTCTGCAGCGCGTTGGGCGGGCAGGTCATCGGCTCCACCGCCAGGCCGCCGCGGCGGCGCGGTCCGACGACGACGTCGCCGGTGAACACCTGCACGTGGCCGTAGGAGCCGTCCATCCAGACCGCCGCGCCCCGGCCGTCCGGCCCGGTCAGCCGCACCTCGGCGAGCCCGTCCGGGCCGCGCTCGAGGTCGGTGAACGCGTGGTCGATCCGCAGGTCACCGATGAGCCGGCCCGCGCGCAGGTCGTACTCGGTGCCCTCGACCGGAGCCGAGCCGGTCGGGATGCCGCGCTCGTCGGTCTCCAGCCGGGTGGCGCCGGGGGCGACCACCGTGCAGTCGTCGACCCGCAGCCCGGTGCCGGCCGCGAGGTAGGGGTGGTGTCCCTCGCCGTAGGGCAGCGCGGTGTCGCCCTCGTTGGTCGCGGTGGTGGTGACCGTGAGCCCTTCGGGCGACAGCTCGTAGCCGACGCGCAGCCGCAGGACGAACGGGTAGCCCGGCTGCGGGTGCAGCAGGTGCTCCAGGGTGATCGCGTCGCTCGCGCGCTCGACCACCGACCAGCTGACGAACCGGACCAGTCCGTGGATGGCGTTGGCCACCTCGGGCTCGGTGAGCGGCAGCTGATGCTCCTGCCCGTCCCAGCTGTAGCGGCCGTCACGCAGCCGGTTCGGCCACGGGGCGAGCACGTGCCCGCGGCCGTACTCGGCGAGCTCGTGCTCGGCGAACCCGTCGACGACGTCCCGGCCGCCGGAGCGGTAGGTGCGCAGCCCGCCGCCCACCTCGACGACGGTCACCTCCGCCCCGGCGCAGGAGAGCAGGTACTGCTGCCCGGTGGGGAGCACCGTCATCCGATGCGCTCGCCGCTCGTGGAGTCGAACAGGTGCACGTGCCCATGCCGCGGGCTGACGTGCAGCAGGTCGCCCTTCTCCGGCGGCGTGCGGCCGTCGGCGCGGGCGATGATGTCGTGCTCCCCGTCGCCGAGCTTGGTGCGCCCGTAGACGTAGGCGTCGGCGCCGAGGACCTCGACGACGTCGACCTCGACGGGCAGGCCGTGCTCGGAGAACTCGACGTCCTCGGGCCGGATGCCGACGGTGACCTTGCCGCTGCCGGCCGACTGGCCCAGCACGTCGCGCGGCACCGGGTAGACGGTGTCGCCGAAGGACACCCCGCCGTCGACGACGTCGAGGTCGAACAGGTTCATCGCCGGGGAGCCGATGAAGCCGGCGACGAAGACGTTCTTCGGCCGGTCGTAGAGGTCGCGGGGCTTGCCGACCTGCATGAGCAGGCCGTCCTTGAGCACCGCGACCCGGTCGCCCATGGTCATGGCCTCGGTCTGGTCGTGGGTGACGTAGACGGTGGTGACGCCCAGGCGGCGCTGCAGCGAGGCGATCTGCGTGCGGGTCTGCACCCGGAGCTTGGCGTCGAGGTTCGACAGGGGCTCGTCCATGAGGAAGACCTGCGGGCTGCGGACGATCGCGCGGCCCATGGCGACGCGCTGGCGCTGGCCACCGGACAGCGCGCGGGGCTTGCGGTCCAGGTAGGGCTCGAGGTCCAGCAGCTTGGCCGCCTCCTCCACGCGGCTGCGGCGTTCCTCCTTGCTGACCCCGGCCATCTTGAGCGCGAAGCCCATGTTGTCCGCGACGCTCATGTGCGGGTACAGCGCGTAGTTCTGGAACACCATCGCGATGTCGCGGTCCTTGGCGGGGACGTCGGTGACGTCGCGCCCGCCGATGAGGATGCGCCCGCCGTCGATCTCCTCCAGTCCGGCGAGCATGCGCAGCGAGGTGGACTTCCCGCAGCCCGACGGGCCGACGAGCACGAGGAACTCCCCGTCCTCGATCTCCAGGTTGATCGCGTCCACCGCGGGGCGCTCGGCCCCGGCGTACAGACGGGTCGCGTGGTCGTAGGTGACAGACGCCATGGTGTGGTCCTCCTACCGGCAGGAACGTGCCGGACGATCCGAGTGGGTGGGGTCACGGTGTTGCCGTGGCTGAGCATGCACTCTCGCGAGCGCCTGACGTCGTGCGGTCACACCCGCGCGGCGGTCATCTCCCGGACCTCGGCGTAGCGCTCCCGCACGTGCGGGACCGGGTCGGCCTCGTAGGTCTCGGTGCTGGTGGTGGGCCACACCGGCGGGGTCTCGCCGCCGGCGAGGGTCCAGGCCGCCTGCCGCGCGGCGCCGTCGGCGACGTACTCCCCCGGCGGGGGCACGAGCACCGGGACGCCGAGGACCGACGGGGCGAGCCGGCGGACCGCCTCGGACCGGGCGCCGCCCCCGACCAGGAGAACCCGGCGGACCGGGTTGCCCAGGGCGGCGATCGCCTCCAGACCGTCGGCGAGCCCGCACAGCAGCCCCTCGACCGCGGCCCGCGCGAGGTGCGCCGGGTCGCTGGTGGCGAGGGTCAGACCGTGCAACGCCCCGGTGGCGTGCGGGCGGTCCGGCGTCCGCTCCCCCTCGAGGTAGGGCACCATCACCAGCCCGCCGGAGCCGGCCGGCGCGGTGAGCGCCAACCGGGAGAGCTCGTCGTGGTCGACCCCCAGCAGCCGGGCGGTGGCGTCCAGCACCCGGGCGGCGTTGAGCGTCACGACCAGCGGCAGGAAGTTCCCGGTCGCGTCGGCGAAGCCGGCGACGGTCCCCGAGGGGTCCGCCGAGGGAGTCGTGGAGACGGTGGAGACCACCCCCGACGTGCCGATGGAGAGGACGACGTCCCCCGGCTCGGCGTTGATGCCCAGTGCCGCGGCGGCGTTGTCACCGCTGCCCGGGCCGAGCACCGCCCCACCGTCGGCCGCCAGCGCACCCGCGGCCACCTGCCCGGCGCGCTCGGCCGGCCCGAGCACCCGCGGCAGCGCCGGGACGTGCCCCAGCGCCCGCTCCAGCAGGTCGGCGCGGTACTCCCCGGTGAACGGCGACCAGTAGCCGGTGCCGCTGGCGTCGCCCCGGTCGGTGACCAGGGCGTCCAGGCCCGGCGAACCGGCCAGCCGCCAGGTCAGCCAGTCGTGCGGCAGCGCGACCGCCGCCGTCCGGGCTGCGTTCTCCGGCTCGTGCTCGGCGAGCCAGCGCAGCTTGGTGACGGTGAACGAGGCCACCGGCACCAGGCCGACCGCATCGGCCCAGGCCCGGCGGCCGGCGCCGTCGTCCCCGTCGCCGAGCTCGGCGATGAGGTCGGTGGCGGCGCCGGCCGACCGAGTGTCGTTCCACAGCAGGGCGGGGCGGACGACCTGGCCGGCCTTGTCGAGGCAGACCATGCCGTGCTGCTGCCCCCCGACGGCGACCGCGGCGACGTCGCCCAGGCCACCGGCGGAGTCGATCGCCTCCCGCAGCGCCGCCTCCCAGGCGGCGGGGTCGACCTCGGTGCCCTCCGGGTGCGACGCCCGGCCCTCACGGACCAGCGCGCCGCTCCCGGCGTCCCGCACCACGACCTTGCACGACTGGGTCGACGAGTCGACCCCCGCCACCAGCGTCATGACCTACCTCTGCTGCTCTGTGGAACCGGGCGTCAGATCAGCGGGCGCCGAGCAGGTGCTCGATCATCAGCTGGTCGACGCGGACCACGCCGGCACCGCGCTTGGCCACGGCCTCGGCGTCGAAGTCCTCGAAAGCCGAGCGATCGGCCAGCAGGTCCTCGAAGGTCTCGCCCGCGCCGAGGGTGGACTGCCGCAGCTCGGGCACCCGAGCGGCGGCCAGCGCCTCCTGCACCTCGGGGTCTGCCCGGAAGGCAGCAGCCCGCTCCTTGAGCATGAGGTAGGTGCGCATGTTCGCCGCGGCCGAACGCCACACGCCGTCCATGTCCTCGGTGCGCAGCGGCTTGTAGTCGAAGTGCCGCGGACCGTCGTAGGCCGGGGCACCGTCGACGCCGCCGTTCTCCAGCAGGTCGACGGTGGAGAACGCCTGCAGCAGGTCGCCGTGGCCGAACACCAGGTCCTGGTCGAACTTCGGGCCGTGCTGGCCGTTGAGGTCGATGTGGAAGAGCTTGCCCGCCCACAGCGCCTCGGCGATCCCGTGGGTGAAGTTCAGGTTCGCCATCTGCTCGTGCCCGGTCTCCGGGTTGAGCCCCACCAGGTGCGAGTGCTCGAGCTTGGCGATGAAGCCCAGCGCGTGCCCGATGGTGGGCAGGAAGATGTCACCGCGGGGCTCGTTGGGCTTGGGCTCCAGAGCGAAGCGCAGGCCGTAGCCGCGGGCCTCGGAGTAGGCGGCCAGGGTGTCGATCGCCTCGGCGTAGCGGTCCAGCGCGGCGATGAGGTCCTTGGCCATGTCGACCTCGGCGCCCTCGCGGCCACCCCACAGCACGTAGGTCTGGGCACCGAGCTCGGCGGCCAGGTCCATGTTCCGCATGACCTTGCGCATCGCGTAGCGACGCACCTCGCGGTCGTTGGCGGTGAGGCCGCCCTCCTTGAACACCGGGTGGGTGAACAGGTTCGTCGTCACCATCGGGACGACCAGGCCGGTCTCGTCGATCGCGGCCCGGAAGCGCTTGATGTGCGCGTCCCGGGCGGCGGTGTCGCTGCCGAACGGGATCACGTCGTCGTCGTGGAAGGTGACGCCGTAGGCGCCCATCTCGGCGAGGCGGTGCACCGACTCGACGACGTCCACCGGCTCACGGGTCGCGGTGCCGAACGGGTCGGCCGCTGGCCAGCCCACGGTCCAGAGCCCGAAGGTGAACTTGTCCTCACGCGTGGGCTTCAGGTCGGTCATCAGAGAGTTCCTCTCGAGTGCTGGTGGATCAGGAGGTGTACCGGGCGGTCACTTGCCGAAGCCGGCCGTCAGGCCGCCCAGCAGGTAGCGCCGACCGAACAGGTACAGCAGGAAGATCGGGACGACCGACAGCGTGACAGCCGCCAGCAGCCCGGGCACGTTGGTGCCGAACTGCCCCTGGAAGTCCCACAGGCCGAGGGTGAGCACCCGGGTGTCCTTGGACTGGGTGAGCACCAGGGGGAACAGGAAGCCGTTCCAGGCGTTCAGCGCGGTGAACACCGAGATGGTGGTGATCGCCGGCTTGGCCAGCGGGAGCACCAGGCTGCGCAGCACCGCGAACGGCCCGGCGCCGTCGAGGGTCTGGGCCTCGTACAGCTCCTTCGGGATGTCCCGCAGGCTGTTGGTCATCACCAGCAGCGCCACCGGCATGGCGTAGGCCGCCGTCGGCAGGATGACGGCCAGCAGGGTGTCGTAGAGCTGCATCTGGGTGATGAGCAGGTACACCGGGATGATCGTCGCCTGGGCCGGGATGGCCAGGCCGATCAGCATGATCGAGAAGCCGCGCTGCACCAGGCGTCCGGTGTTGCGGGCGATGGCGTAGGCCGCCGGCACGCACAGCCCGACCACGATCGCGACCGTGGCGATGGTGACGACGGCGGTGTTCACCAGGTAGGTCGGGAAGCCGCCCTGGAGGACCGTCGAGTAGTTCTCCGCGGTCGGGTCCGCCGGCGGGTTCAGCGGGTTGGTCGACAGGTAGTCCGTCCGGGTGCGGAAGCTCGCCGCCACCAGGTAGTACAGCGGGACGGCGACGATGGCCAGCCACAGGGTGGCCAGCGCGCCGGCGAGGTAGTTGGGCTTCTCCCGGCGGCCGCCCGGACTGCCGCTGCGGCGGGGCGGCCGGGCGGGCGACGAGCCCGCGCTGATGGTCTCCGGGTCGATGGCGGTCTGGGCCACGGTCACGCGCCTTCCTGCTCGCTCTGCATGTTGCGGAAGCCGGTCGCCCTGGTCACGACCAGGGACAGCACACCACCCAGCACGAGCAGGAGCACGGCGACGGCGCTCGCGTAACCGAGCTCGTAGGCGCTGAACCCGGTGATGTACATGTACAGCGGCGCCACGCGGGTCGCCGTGCCGGGACCGCCGCCGGTCAGGATCAGGATCGTGTCGAACGTGGTGAACGAGCCCACCAGCATCAGCACGGACGAGGTGACGACCGTGTAGCGCAGCAGCGGCAGCGTGATCGAGAAGAACTGCTTGAACCGCCCTGCACCGTCGATCGTGGCGGCCTCGTAGAGGCTGGCCGGGATCCCGCGGGTGGCGGCTTGGTACAGCAGCGTGTGGAACGGGATGTACTGCCAGCTCACCACGAACACCACGGTGTAGACGACGATCGAGGTGTCACCGAGGAAGTTGAACCGGTCCAGGAACGGCAACGCCTGGGTGACCCCGAAGTTGGTGTCGAGCACCGACCGCCACAGCAGGGCGATGGCGGCGGTGGACAGCAGCAGCGGAAGGAAGAACAGCGTGCTCAGCACCGCCCGGTTCCGCTGCTTGCCGGCCGCCCAGACCCCGATCACCAGCGCGATCGGGGTCTGGACGACCCAGGACAGGACCATGAACACGAGGGTCAGCCGCAGCGAGGCGAGCGCCTCCCCGTCCTGCGCCAGCCGCGTCCAGTTCTCCGTCCCGGACAGGCCCGGAAAGCCGAAGCCCCTCCAGTCGGTGAAACTGAGGTAGACGACCAGCACCATGGGCACCAGTGCGAACAGCCCGAAGAAGAGCAGTGCCGGTGTGGCGTACCAGGCAGACGGTCGTTGCAGACCCGTCTGCACGGATGACCCTCGTGAACTCATGATCTACCGTTCTCGTTCGTTCTCTCAGCCGGCCAGCGCGTCGACGAAGCCCTGGGCGTCGATCTCGCCGAGGAAGAACCGCGACAGCTGCTCCAGCATCTCGTTCGCCTCGTCAGAGGTGAGGTCCTGGTCCCAGGAGAGCTGGAAGTTGTCCGCGTCGACGGTGGAGTCGTACACGAACGTCGCGTGCTCGCCGTTCTCGGTGGCCTCGAGCTGGTCGCGGATGCCCTGGACCGGCGGCACGTCCCCGGCCTCGATGAGGTCGGTGACGTACTCGTCGCTGGTCAGCTCCGTCTGCAGGTACTCGCGGGCCGCCTCCTTGTTGTCGGAGTTGGCGGTCAGCGAGTAGAAGTTCGACACGTTGCCGACCAGGTTCGACGGGTCCCCCGCACCGCCCTCGACCGCCGGGAACTCCGTCCAGCCGAGGTCACCGGCGGCGACGAAGTCCGGGCTCTGGTCCAGCTGGTTGGTGTACTCCCACGAGCCCATCAGGTGGAAGCCCGCGTCGCCCTGGGCGAGGATCGTCGAGGCGCCGCCGACGTCGTAGCCGACGGAGGCGAAGTCGGTGCCGAAGGCACCGCGCTCGATGAACTCCTGCAGCAGCGTCATGGCCTCGAGGACCTCGGGCTGCTCCCAGCCGCCGGCCTGGTCGTCGCGGATGTTCTGGAAGACCTCCGGCCCACCGACACGGTCGAGCAGGTACTCGGCCCACATCAGCTCGGTCCACGGCTGGTTGCCGGCCAGGGCGACCGGGGTCTTGCCCGCGGCCTTCAGCTGGTCGACCGCGGTCAGCATCTCGTCCCAGGTGGTGGGGACGGTGGCGCCGGCCTCGTCGAGGACCGCCTGGTTGTAGTAGAGGAACACCGGCTGCATGCCGCGCATCGGCAGGCCGTAGTTCGCGCCGTCCAGCTCCGCGCCGGCGAGGACGCTGGGCAGGAAGGCCTCGCGCAGCTCGGGGTTCTCGTCGAGCAGCCCGGTCAGGTCCTCGACCTCACCGGCGTCGACGTACTCCTTGAGGTTGCCGCCGCCCCAGTTGAAGAAGAGGTCCGGCGCGGTCGGGCTGCCGATCGCGATGCGGAGCCGCTGCTTGTACGGGTCGTTGCCGAACGTCGTCAGCTCGGCCTCGCCGGTCTCGGACTGCTCGTTGAAGCGTTCGACGGAGCCGTCGAGGATGGGCTGGAGCGCAGCATCCTGCAGCGCCCAGATCTGGGTGGTGCCACCGCCCCCACCGCCTTCACCACCGCCGCCGGGGCCGGAGGACCCGCAGGCGGCCATGGAGCCGATGAGAACGAGGGACGTGGCCGAGACGGCCACACGGGTCAGACGCCGGGATGTCATCCCACGCACCTTCCTGTTTCGTCGTTGAAAACCGAAAGTTTCGGGCAGTTGCGAGAACGTAAGACACGCCACGATGCGTGTCAACGACGGGGCCGCGGCTCGACGGAACGGTGTCCAAGCCGTGACATTCGCCTCGATCGGGGCCAGTCTGCACCCCCTCGGACGAGCCGCTGCAGCCGGGGAGTTTCGATAATTGCCGAGGTGTGGCTAGCATCCGTCTCCACGCCGACAGCGACGCCGGCCCGCCCGGTGCTCCCTGCCCGTGCGCGGCTCCGCATGCAGCCGGCGCCCGCATGCCGAACCCGGGAGGACCGACAGTGGCTGCCCCACCGGTGGGCCGACCCACGCTGGCGAGCATCGCCGCGGCGGCCGGCGTCTCGCTGGCGACCGTCTCCAAGGTGGTCAACGGCAAGCAGGACGTCGCCCCCGCCACCCGAGCGCACGTGCAGAAGGTGCTCGAGCAGCACAACTACGTCCCGCTGAACCGCAAGGCTCCCGAGAGCCTGCTGGTCGACGTCGTCTTCACCGCCCTGGACAGCCCCTGGGCGATCGAGATCCTGCGTGGCGTCACCGAGAGCGGCCTGGAGGTCGTGGTCGACGCGCTGAGCCAGTCCCCCGGGAACGACTGGGTGCAGCAGCTCATCGCCGGCGGTCGCCGCGGGGCCATCGTCGTCACCTCCCGGCTGACCCCCGCCGACCAGCGCCGGCTCGGCCGGTCCCGGCTGCCCGTCGTCGTCATCGACCCGGTCGACATGCCGGGGCAGGACGTGCCGAGCGTGGGCGCGACGAACTGGGCCGGTGGGCTGTCCGCCACCGAGCACCTCATCGAGCTGGGGCACCGGCGGATCGCCGCCATCGGCGGGCCGGAGCCCTATCTGTGCAGCCGTGCCCGCCTGGACGGCTACCGGGCCGCCCTGGACCGGGCCGGCATCGCCGTGGACCCGCAGCTGCTGCGCCACGGCAACTTCCACCACGAGGGCGGCTACGAGCAGGCACGCCGGCTGCTGGAGCTGCCCGACCCGCCGACGGCGGTCTTCGCCGGCAGTGACGAGCAGGCCTTCGGCGTGCTGGAGGCCGCCCGGCAGGCCGGCCGCTCCGTGCCCCGGGACCTGAGCGTGGTCGGCTTCGACGACCTGCCGATGGCGCGCTGGTCCTCACCGCCGCTGACCACCGTCCGCCAGCCGCTGGCCGACATGGGCCGGATGGCGGGGCGGGTGCTGACCGAGCTGATCACCGGCGGTGAGCTGGCCACGCAGCGGGTCGAGCTCGCCACGCACCTGGTCACCCGCGCCTCCACCGCACCTCCCCGTACCTGACCACGGCGACCTGAGCTCGCCGCCGCTGAACCCGGACCACCAGGAGCACCACCGTGACGAAGCCGAACGACCAGCACACCGCCGAGGACGCCGCGGAGGCCACCGCCGGGTGGCGTGACCCCGCCCGCCCGCTGGACGAGCGGGTGCGCGAACTCATGGCCGCCATGACGCTGGAGGAGAAGGTCGCCCAGCTGTACGGGGTCTGGACGGCGATCTCCGAGGGCGAGGAGGTCGCGCCCAACCAGCACGAGTTCGCCGAGCCGCTCCCGCCGTGGGAGGAGCTGACCAAGCCCGGCCTCGGTCAGCTGACCCGCGTGTTCGGCACCGGCCCGGTCGAGCCGGAGACCGGCGCCCGCGTGCTGGCGCAGACCCAGCGGGGCATCGTCGAGGGGTCCCGGCTGGGCATCCCGGCGATCGCGCACGAGGAGTGCCTCACCGGCTTCACCGCCTGGCAGGCCACGGTCTTCCCGACCCCGCTGGCCTGGGGGGCCTCCTTCGACGCCGAGTCGGTGCACACCATGGCCCGCGGCATCGGCGACCTGATGCGGTCGGTCGGCGTGCACCAGGGCCTCTCCCCCGTGCTCGACGTCAGCTTCGACCACCGGTGGGGGCGCACCGAGGAGACCATCGGGGAGGACCCCTACCTGGTGGCGGCGCTCGGCACCGCCTACGTGCGGGGCCTGGAGGACGCCGGGATCGTCTCCACCCTCAAGCACTTCGCGGGCTACTCCGGCTCCGGCGCGGGCCGCAACCACGCCCCGGTGCGGATGGGTCAGCGGGAGTTCCGCGACGTCGTGCTGCCGCCGTTCGAGACCGCGCTGCGCGAGGGCGGTGCCCGCTCGGTGATGAACTCCTACGCCGCCGTCGACGGGCTGCCCCCGGCGGCCGACCCGGCGCTGATGACCGACCTGCTGCGCGGGGCGCTCGGCTTCGACGGCGTGGTCGTCGCCGACTACTTCGCCGTCTCCTTCCTGGAGACCACCCAGGGCGTGGCCGGTGGACCCGGCGAGGCCGCCGCGCTGGCGCTGACCGCCGGCATCGACGTCGAGCTGCCCACCGTGCGCTGCTACGGCGAGCCGCTGCTGGAGCGGATCCGGTCCGGCGAGGTGCCCATGTCCGTCGTCGACACCGCCCTGGAGCGGGTGCTGCGGCAGAAGGGCGAGCTGGGGCTGCTCGACGCCGGCTGGGACCCGGAGCCGCCGGTGCTGCGCGAGGGCGCTCCCATCGACTTCGACCCGCCGCACATGCGGGCGCTGGCCCGCACCATCGCCGAGCGTTCCGTGGTGCTGCTGGACAACCGGGCCGGCGCCCTGCCGCTGACCGGCCCGGGCAGGCTCGCCGTCGTCGGCCCCGCGGCCGACGAGGTGCTCTCGCTGATGGGCTGCTACGCCTTCCCGAACCACGTCGGGGTGCAGCACCCGGACATGGACCTGGGCATCGAGCTGCCGACGCTGCTGGACGCCGTCCGCGCCGAGTTCCCCGGCGCCCAGGTCACCACGGCGCAGGGCTGCCCGGTGCAGGAGGTCGACCGCAGCGGCATCGCCGAGGCCGTCCGCGTGGCCGAGGACGCCGACGTCGTGCTGGCCGTGCTGGGCGACGTCGCCGGGCTGTTCGGCCGCGGCACCTCCGGTGAGGGCTGCGACGCCGACGACCTGCGGCTGCCCGGCGCCCAGGGCGAGCTGCTGGACGCCCTGCTGGCGACCGGCAAGCCCGTCGTCGTGGTGCTGCTCACCGGCCGGCCCTACGCCCTCGGTGGCGTGGTCGACCGGGCCGCCGCCATCGTGCAGGCGTTCTTCCCCGGTGAGGAGGGCGCCGGCGCGGTCGCCGGTGTGCTCAGCGGCCGGGTCAACCCCTCGGGCAAGCTGCCGGTCCAGGTGGCCAGCACGCCGGGTGGGGCGCCGAACACCTACCTGCACGCGGCGCTGGGCGCCAAGAGCGGGATCAGCGCCGCGGACCCCACCCCGGTCTTCCCGTTCGGGCACGGCCTGTCCTACACGTCCTTCGCGTGGGAGGACGCCGCGGTCGGGGCGGCCGAGCTGCCCAGCGACGGCGAGGTGACCGTGTCGGTGACGGTGCGCAACACCGGTGACCGGGACGGCGCGGAGATCGTGCAGCTCTACCTGCACGACCCGGTGGCCAGCGTGGTCCGCCCGGTGCGCCAGCTCGTCGGCTTCGCCCGCGTCGAGCTCGCCGCCGGCGCCGCCGCGCAGGTGACGTTCACCGTGCACGCCGACCGGACGTCGTTCACCGGCCGGGACATGCAGCGGATCGTCGAGCCCGGTGACCTGGTGTTCCAGCTGGGCGCGTCCAGCGAGGACCTGCGGTTCCAGCTCCCCGTGCAGCTGAGCGGCGCGACGCGCGTCGTCGGCACCGACCGGGTGCTGAGCACCCCGGTGGAGGTCCGCGCCTTGTGACGGCCGGAGGGGCGGCTGTCGGTGCGACGGCCGCCCCTCCTGGCGTTCTCCCGGCCCTCCTGCAGGGGCCCGCCGCGAGCGTGCGAGCGGTGGGGGCAGGAGGGTCCTTCATCACATGCCGACGAGCTCGTGCAGGGCGCCGACCTCCTGGCGGGTCAGCTTCCGGATCGTGCCGACCCGCATCCGGGCCAGGTCGACCGGGCCGACGGCGGTGCGGGTGAGCCGGTTCACCGGCAGGCCCACCTCGGCCAGCAGCCGCCGCACGATGTGCTTGCGTCCCTCGTGCAGCACCACCTCGACCACGGACTGGCCGGCGTGGGTGTCGACGACGGAGAAGGAGTCGACCTTCACCGGGCCGTCCTCCAGCTCGATGCCCTTGCGCAGCCGGCGGGCCATGTCGCGCGGCACCGAGCCGCTGACCTGCGCCAGGTAGGTCTTCTTCACCTCGTACGAGGGGTGGGCGAGCCGGTGGGCCAGCTCACCGTCGGTGGTGAGCAGCAGCAGGCCCTCGGTGTCCTGGTCCAGCCGGCCGACGTGCACCAGGCCCGCGGCCAGGTCGCCCATCATGTCGCCCACGGTCGGGCGGCCGCGGTCGTCGCTCATCGAGGTGATGATCCCGGCGGGCTTGTTCATCGCGTAGGTGACCTTGTCGTTGCGGATGTCGATCCGCCGCCCGTCGACCGCGATCACGGCGGTGTCGGGGTCGATCCGCATGCCCTGCGCCATCACGACCGCGCCGTTCACGCTGATCCGGCCGGCGTCGATCATCTCCTCGCACACCCGGCGGGAGCCGATGCCGGCGCGGGCGAGCACCTTCTGCAGCCGCTCACCGGGGCGGTCGTCGTCGGGCTCAGCGGCCTCCCGGTCACCCGGGTGGGCCGGCGCGAGCTCCATCTCCTCCGACCAGCCCTCGCCGCCCGCGGTCTGGGACTCGTCGTCTGCGTGCGTGTTCATCCCCACCAGTCTCCCACCCTCGCGGTGGCAGACGAACCGGCCGACCGGCGGGCCCCGTGATCAGCGGTGCCGGCACGGCCCGCGCCGTCCAGCAGCCACGCAGGTCCCTCAGGCGTCCGGGTGCTCGGCGAGCACGGTGCGGGTCTCCGGGAGCAGCGGCGCCAGCGGCGGCAGCTCGTCGAGGCCGGTGAGGCCGAGCCGCTCCAGGAACAGCGGCGTGGTCACGTACAACCCTCCCCCGGTGTCGGGGTCCGAGCCGGCCTCCCGGATCAGCCCCCGGGTCACCAGGGTCCGGACGACGGCGTCGACGCCCACCCCGCGGATCGCCGAGACGCGCGCGCGGGTGACCGGCTGGCGGTAGGCGATCACCGCGAGCGTCTCCAGCGCCGCCTGGGTGAGCCTGCTGCGCTGCCCGCCCAGGAGGTGCCGCTCGACGACGGGGGCGTGCTCCTCGCGGGTGTAGAGCCGCCACCCCTCCCCCACCCGGCGCAGCACCACGCCGGCGCGCCGGGCGTCGTAACCGGCGGCCAGATCGGCCAGCTCCTGGCGCAGCCGCAGCACCGAGCAGCGCAGCGCGGCGGCCATCGCCCCCTCGTCCAGCGGGGCGTCCGCGACGAACAGCAGCGCCTCCAGCCCACCGCGCAGCGCGACGGCGTCCAGCGGCGGCTCGTCGGGTGCCGGCTCGGCGGCCGTCGGCTCCTCGACCGGGGCCTCCGGCTCGGGGACGACGACCAGCTCCACCGGCGGGGCGGCCGGGGCGCGCCCGAGCGGGGGCGCGGCGGGCCCGTCGGCGGATGGGCCGCTGTCCGGGAGGGAGCCCTCCGGCGAGCCGTCGGCGTCCTCGGGGGTGCCCAGGCCGGCGGCGAGCTCGGCGGCGATGGCGTCCCAGGCCGCGACCGGCGGGTCGTCGTCGTCCTGCCCGGCGGCGGCGAACTCGGCGGCGAGTGCGTCCCAGGAGAAGGCGGGGCGCTCCTCGGGCGGCTGGTCGCCGGTCTGCTGGTCCTCGGGCAGTTCGGGCCCGGTCACGCGTACTCCTCCACGCGCTCGTCGGCGTCGTCGTCGAGCCCCGGCAGCCGGCCGTCGACGAGCTGCGGTCCAGTCCACCGCACGTGCAGCTCCCCCAGCGGGACCACCTGGTCGAAGGTGACCAGCTGCTGGCGGTACAGCTCCAGCAGGGCGAGGAAGCGGGCCACCACCTCCAGGGTGTGCGCGCAGTCCCGGCTCAGGCCCCGGAAGGTCGCCGTCCCCGCCTCGGCCAGCCGAACCCGCACCAGGACCAGCTGCTCGGTCAGGCTCACCGCCGGCGCGTGCAGGTGGGAGACGCTGACCGTGGGCGGGGGCTTGGGGGTCAGCGCCTGCGCGGCGAGCGCGGCGAACTGCTCCGGGCCCACCCCCAGCAGCACCTCGGGCAACAGGTCGGCGAAGCGGGGCTCCAGGGCGGCGTCCCGGGGGAACCGGCGGGCCGCCTGCGCCTCCCGCTCGCGCAGGAACTCGGCGGCCTGCTTGTACGCCCGGTACTGCAGCAGCCGGGCGAACAGCAGGTCGCGCGCCTCCAGCAGCTCCAGGTCGTCCTCGTCCTCCACGTCGGCGGCCGGCAGCAACCGGGCGGCCTTGAGGTCCAGCAGGGTCGCGGCCACGACCAGGAACTCGCTGGCCTGGTCCAGGTCCAGCTCGTCGCCGAGGGCGCGCAGGTGGGCGATGAACTCGTCGGTGACCTTCGACAGCGCGATCTCGGTGACGTCGAGCTTGTGCTTGCCGATCAGCTGCAGCAGCAGGTCGAACGGGCCCTCGAAGTTGGTCAGCCGGACGGTGAACCGCCCGTCGGGGACCACCTCCGCCACCGTCGTCGTCACGCTCCGAGCCTAGATCGCCCGGAGGCGCTGGTCAGCCGCCCGACCACAGCAGTCCCGCCAGCCCCGGCCGGAACGCCCCACCTCGTCGGACGAACGGTCAGCTCACTTGCGGAGGCGGCGGACCAGGACGGAGTCCTCGCCGTGCAGCTCGTAGTCCGACAGCAGGACCGCGATCGCCTCACGGACGATCCGCCCCCGGTCGGCCACCACGCCGTGCTGGCCGCGGAGCGTGAGCCGGGCCGACTCCAGCGCCAGCAGCTCCTCGGCCGAGCAGTAGACGGTGATCTTCTCCTCGTGCCGGGTGCGCCCGCGGTCGGCGCGCTGCCGGCTCGCGGCCTTCGGGGCCGGCGCGGGCAGCGCAGCGCGGTGGCCGGCGAGCTCGTCGACGACGATCCGCGGCGCACCCCCCGCCACGTCGGGCACCAGGGTCAGCGGCGCCGCGCCGGGCGGCGGCGGCGCGGTCTGCGGCTCGGCGGCCGGCCGGGCGGGCTCGGCCTTGGCGCCGCGCAGGGCCGGGGACGACTGCGCGGCGGCGAGGGTCGGCAGCTCGGTGACCGGCGCCGACGGCGCGGCCGGTGCGTCGGTGCGGCGGAACAGCTCGCTCGCTCCGGGGAGGACGGGTCGCCGCGTCACAGTGCGATGACCTCCTTGGCCAGGTCGCGGTAGGCCGCGGCGCCGGAGGACGTGGGCGCCCAGGTGGTGATCGGCTGCCCGGCGACGGTCGTCTCCGGGAACCGCACGGTGCGGCCGATGACGGTCTGGAAGACGGTGTCACCGAAGGCCTCGACCACGCGGCTGAACACCTCGCGGCAGTGCACGGTCCGCGTGTCGTACATCGTGGCGAGGATCCCGGAGACCTCCAGCGCCGGGTTGAGCCGCTCCTTGACCTTGTCGATGGTGTCGACCAGCAGGGCGACGCCGCGCAGCGAGAAGAACTCGCACTCCAGCGGGATGATCACGCCGTGCGCGGCGGTCAGCGCGTTGACCGTCAGCAGGCCCAGCGAGGGCTGGCAGTCGATGAGCACGTAGTCGTACTCGGCGCGGATCGGGCCGAGCACCCGCATCAGGGTCTGCTCGCGGGCGACCTCGCTGACCAGCTGCACCTCGGCGGCGGACAGGTCGATGTTGCTGGGCACCAGGTCCAGGCCGGGCACGCCGGTGGCCACCCGCACGTCGGCCAGCGTCGTGGCCGGCTCCATCAGGGCGTTGTAGATCGTGCGGTCCAGCTGCTGCGCGGGGATGCCCAGGCCGACCGACAGCGCGCCCTGCGGGTCCAGGTCGACCAGCAGCACCTTGCGCCCGGCCTCGGTGAGGGCGGCACCGAGGTTGATGGTCGACGTCGTCTTGCCGACGCCGCCCTTCTGGTTGCACATCGCGATGATCCGCGCCGGCCCGTGCTGCGTGAGCGGCTTGGGGTCGGGCAGCTTGCGCTGCCGCGCCTTCGCCGGGTCGATCCGGCTGGCCGGCGCCCCCATCTCGGCATCGCCGGCCGGGGCCCCGCCGTACGGGAGCGCGACCGCGCGCCCCGCCGCCTCGGCTCGTGTCGACATGGTGTGCGCCCTCTTCCCTCGCTGGTGCCGGCCGGCGGCGTGCGCCGGCCCCGGACCCGCGACCACCGGACGGTGGCCGCGCCGGGAGACCTCGCGGCACGGCGGGGGGAAGCCTCCGCACCGATCTCCCACCGGTGATCTCGGCAGCCCGGGAGGGGGACGTGACCGGCTGGCGGTCGAGTTGTCGACAAATCTGCCGACGGGCTGCGCGGCTGGTCAGCGCAGCGCGCGGGGGTGGCTGGTGGCGTAGACCTCGCGCAGCCGGTCGACGGTGACCAGCGTGTACACCTGCGTGGTGGTCACCGAGGCGTGCCCGAGCAGCTCCTGCACGACCCGGACGTCGGCGCCGCCGTCGAGCAGGTGGGTGGCGAAGGAGTGCCGCAGCGTGTGCGGGGACAGCTCGGCGGAGATCCCCGCCCGCTCGGCGGCGTCGCGCAGGATCGACCAGGCGCTCTGCCGGGACAGCGGCCCGCCGCGGGCGTTGAGGAACAGCGTTCCCCCGCGCGCTCCCGGCCGGCTCTTCTCCGCCAGCGCCGGCCGCGCGCGCACCAGGTACTCCTCGACGGCCCGGACGGCGTAGCTGCCCACCGGGACGACGCGCTCCTTGCCGCCCTTGCCGGCCAGCCGGACGGCGGCCCTGCTGGGGTCGCTGCCCAGGTCCAGGTCGTCGACGGCCAGCCCGACCGCCTCGGAGATCCGGGCACCGGTGCCGTACAACAGCTCCAGCAGTGCCCGGTCGCGCAGCCCGCGGGGGCCCTCCACGGACCCGGCGGCGGTCAGCAGCGCCTCGATCTCCTCGACCGGGATCGCCTTGGGCAGCCGGCGGGCCGGGGCCGGCGGGCGCACCTCCGCCGCGACGTCGTCGGGCACCAGCCCGTCGAGCAGCGCGAAGCGGTGCAGCCCCCGGACGGCGACCACCGCGCGCGCCGCCGACGTCGCCGACAGCGGCGGGTGGTCCTCATCGCCGGTGCGCAGCGCCACCAGGAACGCCGCGACGTCGGACTCGCCCACCTCCCCGAGACCGCGCACGCCGGTGGCCGCCAGGAACTCGGCGTACCGGCGCAGGTCGCGGCGGTAGGAGGCGATGGTGTTGGCGGCCAGGCCGCGCTCGACCGTCAGGTGGTCCAGGTACCCGGTGACCACCCGCTGCACGTCGGGGCCGGCCCCGGTCCGCGCGGCCGTCAGGACAGCACCTCCGCCAGCGGCTCCCACGGCAGCCCGTGCGCCGCGGCCACCCCCTCGTGCACCAGCCGGCCAGCGGCGACGTTGACCCCGCGGGCCAGCGCCGGGTCCGCCGTCACCGCCCCGTCGGTGCCCCGGGAGGCGAGGGCGAGCACGTGGGGCAGCGTGACGTTGGTCAGGGCGTAGGTGGAGGTGTGCGGCACCGCGCCGGGCATGTTGGCCACGCAGTAGAAGACCGAGTCGGCCACGCCGAACGTCGGGTCGTCGTGCGTGGTCGGCCGGGTGGACTCGAAGCACCCGCCCTGGTCGACGGCGATGTCCACCAGCACCGACCCCGGCTTCATCCGGCCGACCAGCTCGTCGGTGACCAGCGTGGGGGCCTTGGCGCCGGGCACCAGGACCGCGCCGATCACGAGGTCGGCCTCCAGCACCGCCCGCTCGACCTCCAGGGCGTTGGAGGCGACCGTCTGCAGGTGCCCGCGGTAGAGCCGGTCGGCGGCGCGGAGCTTCTCCAGGTCGCGGTCGAGCACGGTGACCTGCGCCTGCATGCCCAGTGCGATCGTGGCCGCGTTCATCCCGGAGACCCCGGCGCCGAGGACGACGACCTTCGCCGCGTGCACCCCGGACGCGCCGCCCAGCAGCACCCCGCGCCCGCCCTGCGCGCGCTCCAGGGTGTGCGCCCCGACCTGCGGCGCCATCCGGCCGGCGACCTCCGACATCGGGGCGAGCAGCGGCAGGGCCCCGCCGTCGGTCTGCACCGTCTCGTAGGCGATGGCGGTGGTGCCGGCAGCGAGCAGCGCGTCGGTGCAGGCCCGGGAGGCGGCCAGGTGCAGGTAGGTGAAGAGGGTCTGCTCGGCGCGCAGCCGGCCGTACTCCTCCGCGACCGGCTCCTTCACCTTGAGCAGCAGGTCGGCGTCGGCCCAGACGTCGTCGGCGGTGGGGACGATCCGGGCGCCGGCCGCGGTGAAGTCGGCGTCCGGGATCGACGACCCGGCCCCCGCGTCGTGCTCGACGAGCACCTCGTGCCCGGCGGCGACCAGCTCGGTGACGCCCGACGGCGTCAGGGCGACCCGGTACTCGCGGTTCTTGACCTCTCGGGCGACTCCGACCCGCATCTGCTCCGACCCCCGGTCCCGGCGTCAGCCACCGGGGTGTCGGTGGTGCCACCGCATTCTGGGCGGGCCCGGTCGGGGCGCGCCTCCCGGCGGAGTCTAGGCACGGCCGGTGCGCCAGGTGTGTCAACGGCCACCCTCGGCCGGTCAGCGGCCTCGGCTCGGGCCGACCCGGGCGTCGTAGGCGGCGCGCTCGGCGAGCACCTCGTCCATGTGCTGCTGGGCCCAGACCTTGAGCCCGCGGATCGTCCCGTACAGCGACAGTCCGAGGTCGGTCAGCTCGTAGGTGACGGTGACCGGCACCGTCGGTGTCACGGTGCGGGTGAGCAACCCGTCCCGCTCCAGGGAGCGCAGCGTCTGGGTGAGCATCTTCTGGCTGACCCCGGCCAGCTGACGGGACAGCTCGGAGTACCGCATCGCCCGCGGCTCACCGCTGCACGGGCCACCCTCCTGGTGCGGGCCACCGCTGCCGAGCGCGGCGAGGACCAGCATGACCCACTTCTCGGAGATCCGGTCGAGCAGCTGGCGGCCGGCGCAGGCCGCCAGGAACGCCTCGTACTCCACCTTGTCCTGCGCCCGCCGCTGGGCCGCCGTCGTCGTCGCCACGGACCGCTCCTCCCACCCCTGGGTGACCTACGCACTTCCAGGTGCCTGCTTCCCGCCGAGGGGTTCCCGCACCACCCTCTCCAGAGGAACGACCGGACACCACCCACTCATCCGAGAAGGCAGGACATGGACACGCTCTCCCCTCCGCTCCCCGGCGGCAGCCGGACGCTGGGCGACCTGACCGTCACCCGGTTCGGCTACGGCGCGATGCAGCTCGCCGGCCCCGGGGTCATGGGCCCGCCCGCCGACCACGACGGCGCACTCGCCGTCCTCCGCGAGGCCGTCGCGCTCGGCATCACCCACGTCGACACCAGTGCCGCCTACGGACCGCGGGTCACCAACGAGCTGATCCGCGAGGCGCTGCACCCCTACCCGGAGTCGCTGCACGTCGCCACCAAGGTCGGTGCGACCCGGGACTCCGCCGGCGGCTGGCCCCCGGCACGGCAGCCGGAGGACATCCGCGGTCAGGTGCAGGAGAACCTCGAGACCCTCGGCCTGGAGGTGCTCGACCTGGTGTACCTGCGGCTGGGCGACGCCGAAGGGCCCGTCGCCGGTTCGCTCGCCGAGCCGTTCGAGACGTTGGCCGAGCTCCAACAGCAGGGCCTGGTCCGGCACCTCGGGGTGAGCAACGCGACGCCCGCGCAGGTCGCCGAGGCCCGGTCGATCGCGCCGATCGTCTGCGTGCAGAACAGGTACAACCTCGCCACCCGGCAGGACGACGGACTGATCGACGACCTGGCCGCCGCCGGCATCGCCTACGTGCCGTTCTTCCCGCTCGGCGGGTTCACCCCGCTCCAGTCGACGGCGCTGTCCGCGGTGGCCGACCGGCTGGGCGCCACCCCCATGTCGGTGGCCCTCGCCTGGCTGCTGCAGCGCTCGCCGAACGTCCTGCTGATCCCCGGTACCTCGTCGATGGCGCACCTGCGGGAGAACGTCGCCGGCGCCGGGCTCCGGCTCGGCGCCGAGGACCTGGCCGAGCTGGACCGGATCGGCCGCTGACCGACCGGGTCAGGCACCGGCCGGGCTGGGCAGCACCGCGTACCGCACGCAGACGAACTCGCCGTTGCGGGCGCACTCGCGCACCACCAGCTCCACGCGCCGGGGCAGCAGCGGGGCCCCGCCGCCCAGGGTGACCGGCGCGACGGACACTGCGACCTCGTCGAGCAGGCCGCGG
This sequence comes from Modestobacter sp. SYSU DS0875, assembly GCF_054050915.1. NCBI lineage: Bacteria > Bacillati > Actinomycetota > Actinomycetes > Geodermatophilales > Geodermatophilaceae > Modestobacter > Modestobacter sp. SYSU DS0875. The sequence goes on from NZ_JBJHAH010000032.1 coordinate 20,222, forward strand.
TCGGCGAACTGCCCGGCCAGGTCCCCGCCGCCGACGATCCACACGTCGCGCCCGGCCGCGGCCGCCGTCATCGCCGCGTGCACCCGCGCCGGGTCGTCGGCGGTGAACCGCACGTCCGCTCCGGGTGGGGCCGCCAGGTCGCGATGGGTGAACACCCAGGCTGGCCGCTCCGGCAGCCAGTCGGGGTCGTGGCGGCGCACCCACTCCCACGTCGTCGCGCCCATGGCGATGGCGCCGACCCCGGCGATGAACGCGGGGTAGCCCATCGGCCCGTCCTCGTCACTCTCCCGGCTCAGCAGCCAGTCCAGCGAGTGGTCGGCGGTGGCGATGAACCCGTCCAGGGAGGTGGCGGTGTGGTACACGGTGCGGGTCACGGGGCCCTCCTGCTCAGCCAGTCGATCGGGTCGCCCGCGTCGACCGGCACACCGGCCGCGCGGAGCCAGTGGCGCGCCAGCAGCCGCCGGTGCGCGCCGAAGGTCAGCACGTGGGCGACGACGCTGCCCAGCACGAACGTCTCGGGCGGGTCGCAGAGCGCGTCGACGAGCCGGTCTCCCCAGGCGCCGCGGCGGGAGACGTCGCGCACGAAGGCCAGCCAGCGGGGCGCGGCGGCGTCGTGCCGGGCGAGCAGGGCGGCGGGGCCGTCGCTGCCGCGGGCCGGGTGATCGGCCCCCTCGACCGAGGCGAGCCAGACCTCCGTCGTCCGCACAAGGTGCTCGAGGACGGCGGCGAGGGACTCCTCCGGGCCGTCCCAGGGCAGCACCTGCAGATCGGCGGCGCGCGGACGCCGGTACTCGTCGTCCGGCAGCTCCCGGGCGGTCTCCAGCAGCGACCGGGTGTCGTCCAGGGCGTGGTGCACCAGCAGGGCGGTGACCTCGTCCCCGCCGCGGGCACCGGGCTCACCGGCCACCCACAGCGAGGTCGGCGGGTGGAAGTGGATGCCGTTGGGCGCGGGGAGCCAGTGGTGGTCGCGGGTGGGCGCCGGTGCCTGCTGCCCCGGGGAGCGGCCGTAGGCCCGGACGAACGCGCGGCTGAACCCCTCCACCGACTCGTACCCGGCAGCGAACGCGACGTCGGTGACCCGCCGGCCCTGCTGCAGCTGCCAGGCCGCCCGCTCCAGCTCCACCCGCCGGCGCAGCGCCACCGGCGACTCCCCGGCACCCCGGGCCACCTGGCGGCTGAAGTGCCACGGGGAGGCGAAGGCGTCCCCGGCCATCTCGGTGAGCGTGCGGTTGCCCTCGTCCAGCACCGCGTCCAGCAGCTCGCGCAGCCGGTCACGCCCGGCCCGCACGTCCTCGGTCATGCCCGCAGTCTCCCGAGCGGGCGGGCTCTCCGGCCCGACCGTTCTTGCTCGGTCCTGGATCGCCGCGCGCAGCCGCGTGCCGCACGATGCCCAGGACCCACGTTCCACCGGACCCACGTTCCACCGGACCCACGTCGCACCGTCCCCCCGGAGCCGCCCGATGCGCCTGTACGCCGACCGCCCCGACCGCCGGGCCCGCCAGGTGGCCGGCGACCTCGGCCTGCTGCTCTGGGCGGTGCTGTGGGTGCTGGTCGCCCGGACGGTGCACGGCGCCGTGCTGACCCTGGCCGAGCCGGGGAAGGCGGTGGCCGGCCTGGGCCGTGAACTGTCCGGGACGATGGAGTCCGCCGCCGGCGCGGCCGACGAGCTCCCGATGGTCGGCGACGAGCTGTCCGGGCCGCTCGAGGCGCTCGGCCGGGCAGGCGCGTCGGTGACCGGCGCCGGCCAGGCCACCTCGGACGCGGTGCACACCCTGGCCGCGGTGCTGGCGGTGGTCCTCGTGGTGCTCCCGGTGGGCTGGCTGGTGGCCCGCCGGCTCCCGGCGCGGTTGCGCTGGGCGCGGGAGGCCGGCGCGACCGGACGGTTGCTGGCGGCCGGCGGGGTGGAGCCGGCCGACCTGGAGCTGCTCGCCGCACGCGCGATGGCGACCGCACCGCTGCCGGACCTGGCCCGCCTGCCGTTGGGCACCGGCGCCCGCTGGCGGGCGGGTGACCCGGCCGCGGTGCGCGACCTGGCCGCGCTCGAGCTGCGCCGGCTGGGCCTGGAGCCGCTCCCGGACGCCCGGGCGGATCAGCCCACCGTGTAGCCGCACGCGGCGACCGCGGCCGCGCAGACCGCCTCGTCCTGCGCGCCGCTGCCGCCGGCCGCGCCGATCGCGCCGACCAGGGCGCCGTCGGCGTGCACCGGGACCGCACCGGTCTGCGGGGTGTACCGGCCACCGGTCATGGCGGTCAGCGCCGAGACGAAGTTGGGCATCGTCTGCATCCGGGTCTTCTGCACGTCACTGGGCACCCGGAAGGCGACCGACGTCCAGGCCTTGCCCTGCGCCACCTCCGGGGTGATCCAGGGCGCGCCGTCCATCCGGGCCACGGCCACCACGTGGCCACCGGGATCGGTCACCGCGAACGACATCGGCACGCCGATGCCCTCGGCCTCCGCCCGGGCGGCGGCGAGCAGTTCCAGGGCCTGGTCCAGGGTCAGCACGGCTCCAGCCTGTCCCGGCGGCCGGGCTCCGGGCAAGCCCGCGGCCCCGCCGGACGGGCGGGGCCGCGGCTGGACGTCAGGCGCCGTCGAGCGGGCGCAACCGGGGTCGGGTCGCGCGGGCCTGCGCCGCGGCCAGCAGGCCGACCACGGCGGCCGCGTTGCGGATCGTCCCGTCGAACACCTGCTGCACGGCCTCGCCCAGCGGCACCCGCTCGACCGTCATGTCCAGCTCCTCGTGCTCCACGGTGAAGCCCTCGGGCCGATCGACGTCCGAGAGCCCCTCGGCCAGGTAGACGACCACCTGCTCGTCGCAGAAGCCCGGTGAGGAGAAGTGGGTGGTGAGCAGCGACCAGCGCTCGGCGGCCAGCTGCACCTCCTCGGCCAGCTCCCGGCGGGCGGTCTCCACCGGCGGCTCGCCGTCGACGTCGCGCAGCCCCGCCGGCAGCTCCCACAGGTGCTGCCCCACCGGGTGGCGGTACTGGCGCAGCAGCACCACCCGGTCGTCGTCGTCGACCGCGACGACCGCCACCGCACCCGGGTGCCGGACGACCTCGCGGACGCTGTCCCCGCCACCGGGCATCGCCACGGTGTCCTTGCGCAGCGAGATCACCCGGCCGGCGTAGACCTCCTCGCTGGCGAGCACCTCGTACTCGTGGCTCATCGCTCGGCTCCCGACTCGTTCCGCTGCTCGATCGCTGGCGCTCCCTGCGATGCTCGCTCGCCCGTCGCCTTCGTGGGGACGCTCATCAGATGCCCACCGGCTCGTCCTCGGGCACCGGCAGCCGCGCGGAGTCCTGGAAACTCGCCGCTGCCTGCACGAACGCGGCGAACAGCGGGTGCGGCCGGGTGGGGCGGCTCTTCAGCTCCGGGTGGGCCTGGGTGCCGACGAAGAAGGGGTGCACGTCGGCGGGCAGCTCGGCGAACTCCACCAGCGTCCCGTCCGGCGAGGTGCCGGAGAAGACCAGGCCGGCCTCGCTGAGCCGGTCCCGGTAGGCGTTGGCCACCTCGTAGCGGTGGCGGTGCCGCTCAGTGATCTCCGTCGACCCGTAGGCGGCGGCCACGACCGAGCCCTTCTGCAGCGCGGCCGGGTAGCTGCCCAGCCGCATCGTGCCGCCCATGTCCCCGCGCCCGGCGACGACGTCGAGCTGGGTGGCCATCGTGGAGATGACCGGGTCGGAGGTGCCCGGGTCGAACTCGGTGGAGTTCGCGCCGGCGATCCCGGCCAGGTTGCGGGCGGTCTCGATCACCATGCACTGCAGGCCCAGGCACAGCCCCAGCGTCGGGATGCCGTTGACCCGGGCGTGCCGGATCGCGCCGAACATGCCCTCGATGCCGCGCACCCCGAAGCCACCGGGGATGCACACGCCGTCGACGCCGGCGAGCGCCGCCGCGGCGCCCTCCTCGGTCTCGCAGTCGTCGGAGGGGACCCAGCGGATCTCCACCCGCGACCGGTGGGCGAAGCCGCCGGCCCGCAGCGCCTCGGTGACCGACAGGTAGGCGTCGGGCAGGTCGATGTACTTGCCGACCAGGGCGATGGTCACCGTCTGCTTCGGCTGGTGCACGCGGTCGAGCAGGTCGCCCCAGACGGTCCAGTCGACGTCCCGGAACGGCAGCCCGAGCCGGCGGACGACGTAGGCGTCCAGGCCCTCCCGGTGCAGCACCTTCGGGATGTCGTAGATGGACGGCGCGTCGGGGCAGGAGATGACGCCCTCGGCCTCGACGTCGCACATCAGGCTGATCTTCCGCTTGATGCCCTCCCCGACCTCCCGGTCGGACCGGCAGACCAGCGCGTCGGGCTGGATGCCGATGCTGCGCAGCGAGGCCACCGAGTGCTGGGTGGGCTTGGTCTTCTGCTCCCCCGAGGGCGCGATGTAGGGCACCAGGGAGATGTGCAGGAAGAAGCAGTTGTCCCGGCCGATCTCGTGCCGCACCTGGCGGGCTGCCTCGAGGAAGGGCAGCGACTCGATGTCGCCGACCGTGCCGCCGACCTCGGTGATGACCACGTCGACCCGCTCGGAGGTCTCCGCCACGGCCATGATGCGCGACTTGATCTCGTTGGTGATGTGCGGGATGACCTGCACGGTGTCGCCCAGGTACTCCCCGCGCCGCTCCTTGGCGATGACGTCGGAGTAGACCTGCCCGGTGGTCACGTTGGCCCGCCCGGTGAGGTCGGTGTCCAGGAAGCGCTCGTAGTGGCCGATGTCCAGGTCGGTCTCGGCGCCGTCCTCGGTGACGAACACCTCGCCGTGCTGGAAGGGGTTCATCGTCCCCGGGTCCACGTTGAGGTAGGGGTCCAGCTTCTGCATCGTCACCCGCAGGCCGCGGGCGGACAGCAGTGCACCCAGCGAGCTGGCCGTGAGGCCCTTGCCCAGCGAGGAGACCACGCCGCCGGTGACGAAGATGAACTTCGTCGGCTGCGAGTTGGGGAGAAGGGGCCCCCGCCGGTTGTCGGGAGAGTTGCCGTGCTCAGCCAGTCGACCCACGGACGCCCACGCTAACACGCGGGTCCCCGTCCCCCGGCTCCCCTCCCGGGTCGGCGTCAGCGGGGCCGGGCGCCGCCCCGTGCGGCGCCTGGGTGCCGGCGGCCAGCCAGATCAGCAGCGGCACCAGCAGGGCGGCCGCGGTGGCGGGCAGGGCGACCCCGCTGTCGTTGACCAGCGCCCCGACGGTCAGGCTCAGCGCCACCGCGGTCAGCCCGGCCCGCAGCACCCGCAGCTGGGTGCCGGTGAGCCCGCCCGGCCGCCGTCCGGGGCCGCTGCGCAGCAGGCCGCCGGGCCGCAGCAGCCAGCCGGCGGCGACCGCGGCGACCAGCAGCGTCCACGACAGCGGGCTGCCGGTGAGGATCGCCAGGTTGGCCGACGCCTTGCGCCCGACCACCGTCCACGCCTCGCCGTCGACGAGCTGCCCGACGAACCGGCCCAGGTGGCTGCGGTCGTCGGGCGGGCCCGTCCAGTCCAGCACCGCGACCGTCCCGACGACGACGACGGCGGCGGCGAGGACCGCGGCCAACCGGACCACGGTCACCCGGATCCGGGCCAGCAGCATGCCCAGCACCACGAATCCCGGCACCGCGGCGAGGACCCCGCCGAAGTCGCGGCCCAGCCCGGGCGCGCCGACCAGCACGACGGAGACGACGCCGGCGACCAGCACCGGCAGCAGCCAGCGGATCCGGGACGGGGCGGCCGCGCGGCGGGCCCACCACGCCGCGGCGCCGGCGGTCAGCAGCAGGGCGCTGACCGCGAACAGCCCGAAGGTCAGGTTGCCGTACCCGGTGAACCGACCGGCGACGATCGCGTCGTACCCGAGCAGCCCGTTGAGCTCCAGCGGCGAGCCGGCCAGCACGTCGGCGACCAGCGTGACCAGGGTGACGGCGAGGACCACGGCAGGTGGTCCCAGGCGCCGGCGCCGCCACGGTCCGGCGGCCGCGACCCCGCCGACGGCGAGCGCGGCGGCGACGACGGCCAGCGCGAGGGTGACCCGCGGCTGGGCCGTCCGCTCCCAGGGGACGACGCCGGCCAGGTAGGTGGCCACCGGCACCGACGCGACGACCAGCGCGGCGACCCGCAGCGCACCCCGGGCCCGGCCGCGCACGTCCCGGCGGGGGTGGCGCGGCCCCAGCACCAGCAGCGCGGCCGCCAGCAGCGCGCCGTTGAGCGCGACCAGGGTCCAGAAGAAGGTGCCGGTGCTGCGGTGGTGCACCACCGCGCGGGTGTTGGCGTGCTCCAGCGCGGTGACCGCCTCGGCCAGCGGCGGGCGTGCACCGGCCACCCGCATCGGCTGCCCGTTCATCGTCGACGGCCGTTCGGCACCCAGCGCCCGCAGCACCGTGGGGGCGACGTCGATCAGTTGGGTGAACGGCGCCCGGCCGGTGCTCGCCGAGCTGAGCCAGCCGGGCTCGAAACCGGGCCCGGAGACGATGCCGACGTGCAGCTGCGGCCGGCCGTCGTTGACCTCGGAGACCCCCTGCAGGACCAGCAGGGTCTCCCCCGGCAGCCCGGCCACGGCGTCCCGCAGCACCCCGACGGCGGCGTCGGCCTGCCGGACCGCCCACGGCCGGGCGTCGGCCCGGGTGCCGGTCTCGGTCTCCTGCTGGCTGGAGCTGCCCGCGTCGGTGAGGTTGTCCAGGGCCACCAGCGTCAGCGGGCACTCGTCGAGCAGCGCGGCCACCTCGGCCGGGTCGTCGGGCAGCCGGTCGACGACGGTGAACCGGCTGTCGGGCCCCGCAACCGCCAGGGACGCGGCCCGCCCGACGGCGGTGCTGCACCCGACCGCGTCACCCAGGGCCCCGGGCCGGGCGCCGAAGCGTGCGGTGGCCGCGTCCTGGGCCACCCGCTCGACGGTGCGGCGGGGCTCCTCCAGGCCGACCTCTGCGACCTGCTCCTCCAGGCCGCAGAAGGACAGGGAGGTGTCGACCGGCGGGGCCGCCGGGGCGGCCGGCTCGGCGGCGTCCCCGTCGCCCTCCTCGGGCACCGGGGCACTGGGCAGCGGCAACGGCGGGATCGGCTCGACCGGACCGGGGTACCGCGCGCGGTTGCCCGCGCCCAGGGTCGCCCAGCCGTCGAGCAGGCAGGTGGTGGACCGGGCGGCGCGGACCGAGACCGCCGAGATCCCGGATCCCTCGGCCAGCGACCACAGCTGGGGCGTCGTCTCGGGGTCCAGGTCCGACCACAGCAGGCCGGCCACCCCGATCACCAGCACCCGGTCGGCCCGCCACTGGTCGGCGGCCGCGCCGTCCGCGGCCGCCGCCGTCCCGGCGGTCCCGGCGAGCAGACCCGCCAGCACCGCGAGCAGCAGCGGCAGCACGGCGACCGCCCGGGCCACCCGGGTCACCGGCGCGGCCCGGTGGGCGGGCCGAGCAGCTCCCGGTAGAGCGCGACCAGCTGGGCTGCGGTCGCCGCCTCGTCGGGCCAGGTCGCCGCCTGACGTGGCCCGGCCGCGCCCAGCCGGGCGGTCCGCGCCGGGTCGGTGAGCACCCGGGTGACGGCCTCGGCCAGCGCACCGGCGTCACCCACCGGCACCAGCTCGGCTGCGTCGCCCACCAGCTCGGGGATGCCGCCCACGCGGGAGGCGACCAGCGGGGTGCCGGCGCGCAGCGCCTCCTGCGCGGTCAGCGAGCGGGCTTCCCAGACAGAGGGCAGCACGCAGACGTCCGCGGCGCCCAGCAGGTCGGCGACGTCGGTGCGGCGGCCCAGCAGGGTGACCGGCAGCTGCTCGGCGCGGATCCGGGCGGCGAGCTCGTCGTGCAGCGGGCCGTCGCCGGCGATCGCCACCAGCGGAGCCGGCTGCAGCCCCGGATCGGCGATCCAGCGGGCCACGGCGTCCAGCAGGACGTCGTAGCCCTTCTGCGGGTGCAGTCGGCCGACGGCGACCACCAGCGGCCGGCTGTCGTCGTCCAGGCCCACCTCCCGGCGGACCTCCGGCCGGGGGCGCTGCGGCGGCGCCAGCGGGGGCGCGGCCACCGGGGCGACCCGGACGTCGCGGGCGCCGAGGCGGCGGGCGTTCTCGGCGAGGTCGCCGGAGGCGGCCAGCACGACGTCGGCGCCGCGGATGGTCGCCCGCTCGGCGACCTGGAGCACCCGCCGGCGCAGCCCGCCCCCTTCGGGCAGGGCGTTGTGCAGGGTGACCACGAGCGGGCGGCGCCGCTGCCCGGCCAGCCGGCGGGCCGCCGCGGCGACCAGCCCGGCCCGCAGGCCGTGGGCGTGCAGCAGGTCGGCGCCGGCGGCCGCGCCCCGCAGCGCCAGCACGGCGCGCAGGTCGGCGGCCGGGTCCAGACCGGCGGAGATGCCGACCGGGCGGAAGTCGGCGCCGGCGGCGGTGAAGCCGAACAACTCCTCGGTGGCCTGCGGGCCGCACACCCGCACGGACGCACCGGCCCGCCCCAGCGGGCCCAGCAGGGAGCGCAGGTGGGTGCCGACGCCACCGGTGCTGGTGGCGAGGACCTCGGCGATCCGCCGGTCGGCCAGCGGGGGCTCCTGCGGGTCAGCCATGGGTCACCTCCTGCCGTACCGGTCCGCGCAGCCCGGCCACAGCCGCGAGCAGCGGCCGCCGGGCGGTGCCCATCATGACCGCAGCGGCCACCACCAGCACGACCGCACCGGCGACCACGCCGGTGCCCAGCGCCGCGGGGACACCGGCGGGCACCGGGTCGGCGCCCAGCAGGCGCGCGGTGTGCAGCCCCGCGGCCCCGCCGACCACGGCGGCGGCGACGGCCGCTCCCCCGGCCCGCACCACGCCCTCCAGTGCCCCGGCCCCGGCCACCCGGCCGGTGACCACCAGCAGCGCCAGCCCGGCCACGCTCACCCCCACGGTGTGCCCCGCGGCCAGCGCGAGCGCCCGGTCACCCGACGGCAGGGCAGCCGAGAGGACCAGGTCGGCAGCCACGGCGACCAGCCACCCGCCGGCCACGCAGACGGTCGGCGCCCGCCAGAGGCCGCGGGCGTACAGCGCCCGGGACAGCAGCGCGACCAGGCCGTAGCCGAGCAGCCCCGGGGCGAAGGCGACGATCGCCGGCTGCAGCGCGAGCGCGTCGCCGCTGTCGTCCCCCGAGGCGAGGAACAGCCGGGCCATCGGGCCGGAGATCGCGACCAGCCCGGCCGCGGCGACCGCCGACCCGACGAGGACGAGCACCGCGGCCGGTGCCAGCGCCCGGCGGTACGCCGGCTCGTCGCCCCGCTCGGCGGCCTCGCTGAGCCCGGGGTAGACGGAGGTGGCCAGCGGCACCGCGACCGCCGCCCACGGCAGGAGGAACAGCGTCAGCCCCGCGAAGTAGACGACCAGCGTGCCGTTCGGGGCGTCGGTGGTGTTGGCCAGCCGGATCGCGACCACCGCGACCAGCTGCTGCCCGGCCAGGGTCAGCACCCCGGCCACCGCCAGCCGGCGCACCCGCGGCGCGGCGCCGACGGGGAAGCGCAGCGACGGGCGCAGCCGCAGCCCCAGCGCCCGCAGCGGCACCAGCAGCGACAGGCTCAGCGCCACCACCCCGAGCGTGGTCCCGACGCCGAGGACCAGCTCGGCCGCCGTGGACAGGGTGTCGACGTCCCGGCTTCCCCCGAGGGCGGCGAAGAGCAGATAGGCCCCGGCGACGACGACGGAGCTCAGCAGCGGCGCGACCGCCGGCCCGGTGAACCGCCGGTGCGCCTGCAGCACGCCGGTGAGCACCACCGCGATGCCGTAGAGGACGACCTGGGGGGCGAAGACGAGCAGGAAGCGGGCCGCGAGATCGACCTTCGCGGGGTCGCCGGCGTCCCCGCCCAGCAGCAGGGCCGCGATCGGGTGGGCGAGCACCGCCAGCAGCACCGCCAGCGGCACCAGCAGCAGCAGCGTCCAGCCCAGCAGCGCCGAGGCCGTCCGGCGCACCTGCTCCCGGTCGCCGGCCGCGATCCCGCCGGCCAGCATCGGGACCACCAGGCTGGCCAGCGCGCCGCCGGCCACGACCTCGAAGACGATGTTGGGCACGTTGTTGGCGGCCTGGTAGGTGTCGCCGGTGGAGTCCGCGCCCACCGCGTTGGTGAACACCACCGTGCGGCCGAAGCCGGCCGTCCGTGCCAGCAGGGTCAGCGCCGAGATCAGCAGCGCCGCCCCGGCCACCCCCGAGGCGACCCGCCGGGCGCTCACGCCCGTCGGCGGCCGAGCCGGTCCAGCTCGCGCAGCCCCGGAGTGGCCTCGATGACGCGGGTGAAGCTGATCCGCTCGCTGGCCAGGGTCAGCGCGGCGATGCCGGTGAGCAGGCCGGCGCGCGCCGGGCGACCGGGCAGTGCGGCCAGGCGCAGCCCGAGCAGCGCACCGACGGCGTTGGCGCCGCAGTCACCGAGCATGACCCGCTCGCCGAGGTCGGCCGGCAGCACCCCGAGGGTGGCACCCAGCGGGCCGGCGACGAGCCCCCCGGCGGGCCCACCGGCGGTGGCCGAGGCGAGCAGCACGGCGGCCTTGCCGGCACGGCCGGGCCGCAGGTCGAGCAGGTTGACCAGGTTCGCCGTCCCGGCGACCAGACCGGTGGTGAGGACGCCGTCGACGAGAGCACCGGCGCCGGTACCGCGGCGGGTCAGCACCGCGGCCACCGCGGCGGCCGCGCCGATCCCGGCGACCTTCACCGCGCCGGCCGAGACCCGGCCGGCGCGCAGCGCCGCCAGGTGACCGGTCAGGCCCTTGTCCCGCGCCTGTTCCGGGCGAGCGCCGGCGAGGTCGTCGTAGCCGCCGACCAGCCCCGCCGCCGCACCGACGACGAGCGCGGCGGCCCGCTGCCCGGCCGGGGCACCGGCCGCGCTGGTGGTGGTCGCCGCGGCGGCCAGCACCGGTCCGCCGAGCAGCGTCACCGGCCGCCCCGCGTAGTTGGTGCGCCGCCAGCGGTCCCCGGCCGGGCGAGCGGTGAGCGCCGCGGCGCCGGCCAGCCCGGCGCGGGCGGCGAGCGCACCGGCGGCTGTCAGGGCCAGGGTCCGGCGGTGCTGACCACGAGGGCTCATGAGACCGGCGCCGGCACCGGCTGGGCGTCCTCGCCGCTCCCGTACCGCCCCGAGGTGCCCGCACCCTCGGCGACCAGGGCGAGCACGGTGCTGATCCGGCCGGCCGGCGCGGTGACGTTGTCGACGGTGGAGACGTTGTCGCTGGCCCCGGCGTCGGCCCGGACGGCGGCGACCAGTCCGCCGTCCTGGGCGGCGGCCGAGTCCCCGGCGACGACGGCACCGGACCCCTGGGCATCCAGGGCGGTCGCCAGGTCCACCAGCGCCGCGGCGCGCGCCTCGGCGTCCTCCCCCTCGATGCCACCGGAGGTGAGGACCACCGCGTAGTCGGCCGGGCTCACCGAACTGGTCTCCCGGCTCAGGACCTCGAGCTCCTCCAGGCCGGCGAGGAGCTGCGAGGTGGCGGCGGTGTCCGGCGCCACCCCGGGGCCCTCGATGCCCGGGCTGGGCACCATCAGGACCTGCGCCAGCACCGAGGCCACGAGCTCGCCGGTGTCGCCGGTCTCCGGGGGCAGCACCCCGGCCGGCAGCCCGGGGCCGCTGACGTAGCTCTGCAGGCTGCTGGCGGTGGCCGGGTCGGCGTAGGCGTCGGTGAGCCGGATCGTGCCGGTGACCGTCGCGCCGGCGGTGCCCAGCAACGCGGTGACTCCCTCGACGACCTCGGGCTCGACCTCGCCGCCGGTGACCACCAGCAGCACGCTTCGCCCGCTCAGCCGGTCGGCCACCAGGACGGGGCCGACGGCCTCGTCGAAGCCGCCGTCCTCGTCGAGCTGGGCCTGCAGCTCCCGGGTCTGGTCCTCCAGGGCCCTCTTGTCCTCCTGCAGCTGGCTGACCTGGTTCTGCAGGTTCGTCAGCACGGGCCCGTTGAGCTGGGTGGTGCCGATGACGATGCCCAGCGCCACGGCCAGGAAGACCGCGATCAGCGAGACCAGGTGGTAGCGGAAGTCGATCACGAGAAGAGGTTCTCCAACCAGAACGTGAAGCTGTCCCATTGGTCGATGAGCAGGTCCAGGTACACCCGGCCGGCGGTCGAGACGGCCAGCGCCGCCGCGATCGACGCCAGCGCGGCGAGGACCAGCAGGGTGAGGGCGAGGGTGGAGATCCGGCTGCGGTAGAGCCGGCTCACCCCCTTCGCGTCGACGAGCTTGCCGCCCAGGCGCAACCGGGTGAGGAAGGTGGATGCCATGCCGCCGCGGCCCTTGTCCAGGAACTCCACCAGCGTGGCGTGCGTGCCGACGGCGACGATGAGCGAGGCACCCTTCTCGTCGGCCAGCAGCATCGCGATGTCCTCGCTGGTGGCCGACGCCGGGAAGGTGATCGCCTCGACCCCGAGGTCCAGCACCCGCTGCAGCCCGGGAGCGCGCCCGTCGGCGTAGGCGTGCACCACGACCTCGGCACCGCAGCGCAGGACGTCGTCGCTGACCGAGTCCATGTCACCGATGATCATGTCCGGTTGGTAGCCGGCCTCGCGGATGGCGTCGGCGCCGCCGTCGACGCCGATGAGCACCGGCCGGTAGTCGCGGATGTAGGACCGCAGCGCCGCCAGGTCCTCCTTGTAGTCGTACCCGCGGACGACGACGAGTGCGTGCCGGCCCTCGATCCGGGTCGTGACGTCGGGCACCCCCACGCCGTCGAGCAGCAGCGCGCGCTCGCGCTTCATGTACTCCATCGTGTTGGCGGCGAACGCCTCGAGCTGGGTGGACAGCCCCGCCCGGGCCTCGGCCATCGCCGCGTCGACCGTCTCCTGGGTCTGCTCGACGCCCTCGGCGACGACGGTCTCCCCGACATAGAGCCGGTTGCCCTCGACCCGGACCTCCGTGCCCTCCTTGAGGGTCTCGAAGACCTCCTTGCCGACGCCGTCGATCAGCGGGATGCCCGCCTCCACCAGGATCCCGGGACCGAGGTTGGGGTAGCGGCCGGTGGTGCTGGGCGCGGCGTTGACCACCGCGGCGACCTTGGCGGCGACCAGCGAGTCGGCGCTCACCCGGTCCACGTCGGCGTGGTCGATGACGGCGACCTCGCCGGGACGCAGCCGCTTGGTGAGGTTCTTGGTCCGCCGGTCCAGCCGGACGGTGCCGGCCACGCCGGGTCCCGTCGAGGACGCCCGTCCGCGCCGCAGGGTGCCGATGCGCATCCCCCGATGCTCCCACGGGCCGTCGGGACCCGAGGCCCGACGCGCAAGGGTGACGGGTCGATCACCGTTGGTGAACGCCACGGGGTCGAGCGCGACACGCCGACGATCGCACCGGGTGTCGCTGCCCGGGGACGGGACCGGCCCGTCACTAGCGTGGCTGCTGTGACTGGAGGGGCCTCCGCGAGCCGGGGTACAGCGACCGTCCTGCACGATGCCGCCGCCGAGCCGGTCGTCCCGGCCGGGGCCGCCGATCCCGTCGCGGACGACGCCGGGCGCACCGCGCAGGTGGTGGCCTTCACCCCCGCGCCGCCCGCCCCTGTCCGGCCCGCCGAGGACGCGGAGGAGCAGCGCCGGCGCCCGGCCCGCCGGCGCGGGCGCGGGGGGCCGAACAAGCGGGAGCTGCGCCGCCAGCAGACCCGCGAGGAGATCGTCGACGCCGCCGCCGGGCTGTTCGCCGAGCGCGGGTTCGACGCCGTGAGCGTGCAGGAGATCGCCCAGCGCGCGGGCGTCGTGGAGAAGACCGTCTTCAACCACTTCCCGGTCAAGGAGGGGCTGGTCTTCGAGGCCGACCCGCCGATGCGCGAGGCGCTGCTCGACGCCGTCCGGCACCGGCGCGCCGGGGTGTCGGCGCCCGCGGCCGCCGGCGGCTTCGTGGTCGCCGCGATCAGCCAGCTCGGCTCCGCCGCGGCCGCCGAGGGCGTCGCGGAGATGGCCCGGGTGATCCGCGGCTCGCGGACCCTGCAGGTGCGGGAGCGGGAGATCCTCGGCGCACTGACCTCCTCCCTCGCCGCGGAGTTCGCGACCGAGACCGGCGCCGAGCCGGGCCGGCTCGAACCGTGGCTCGCCGCCCACTCGGTGCTGGGGCTGTACGCAGGGCTGCTGGAGCTGGCCCGTGACCGGGTGCTGGCCGGCGCCGCCGGTCCGGAGCTGGTCGCCGAGCTGCGCGCCCGCGGCCGCTCGGGGCTGGCCCTGCTGCAGACCGGCCTCGCCGGCTACGCCGAACGCCGCTGACGGAGGGGCCCTCGCGGGGCCCCGACCGGCTCAGTGCCGCTGAGTGGCCACCGCCAGGAGCTCCCGCGCGTGCGCCTGACCGGTCTCGCTGTCGGCCAGGCCCGACAGCATCCGGGCCAGCTCCCGCACCCGCTCGTCGTCGGTGACCGTGTGGATGTCGGTGGCGGTGACGCCGGCACCGGAGTCGGGCGCCTTGTCGACGACGACGTGGGTGTCGGCGAAGGCAGCGACCTGGGCCAGGTGCGTGACGACGACGACCTGGTGCTCCCGCGCCAGCCGGGCCAGCCGGGCGCCGATCTCACCGGCCGCCTGACCGCCCACGCCGGCGTCGACCTCGTCGAACACCATCACCGGCACCGGGTCGGCCCCGGCGAACACCACCTCGATGGCCAGCATCACCCGGGAGAGCTCACCGCCCGAGGCCCCCTTGTGCACCGGCCGGGCGGGCGCACCCGGGTGCGCGGACAGCAGCAGCACCACGTCGTCCGCGCCGTCGGCGCCGAGGTGGTCCGGGTCGGTGTCGATGCGGAAGGACACCTGCGCGCTCTTCATCGCCAGCCCGGCCAGCTCCGCGCCCACCTCGGCGGCGAAGCCGTCGGCCGCGGCCCGACGCCCCTCCGTGACCTGGGCGGACAGCGCGGCCAGCTCGGCTCGGGCGGCGTCCCGCTCGGCCTCCAGCGCCTGGAGCGCCTCGTCGGACACGTCCAGCTGGGCCAGCCGCTGCTGGGCGTCGGCCGCCCAGCTGAGCACCCCGGCCAGCCCGGCGCCCGGATCGGCGTACTTGCGGACCAGCCCCGTGATCGCGGCACGCCGGTCCAGCACCTCGGCCAGGTGGGCCGGGTCGGCGTCCAGGTCGGCGACGTAGCCGGCCAGCTGGACGGCGACGTCGGAGACCACCGCCACGGCGTCGGCGAGGTCCCGGGCCAGCAGCACCAGCGACGGGTCGTCGGAGCCGGCCAGCGCCCGCTCGGCCGTGGCCAGGGCGGCCGAGGCGTCAGCAGAGAAGCCGCCGTCGCCGCCGAGCTCGCCGGTGACGTCACCGACCAGGGCGATCCGGGCCTCGTCGGCGACCACGCGCAGCGCGTCGGCATCCCCGAGCCGCCTGGCCTGGGCGTCGAGCGCCTCGTCCTCGCCCGGCTCGGGGGCGACGGCAGCGATCTCCTCCAGCCCGTGCCGCAGCACGTCAGCGGTCTGCGCCAGCTCCCGGGCCTGGCTGCGCCGGCGGTCCAGGTCGTCGGCGAGCTCGCGCCACCGCGCGTAGGCGACCCGGTGCTCCTCGATCAGCGCCAGGTGCGCCGGACCGGCATAGCGGTCCAGGGCACGACGCTGCTCCGCCGGCCGGGTCAGCCGCAGCTGGTCGGTCTGCCCGTGCACGGCCAGCAGGTGCTCGGACAGCTCGGCGACCAGGCCGACCGGCACGGTGCGCCCGCCCAGGTGCGCCCGCGACCGGCCCTCGGCGCTGATCGTGCGGGCCAGGATCAGGCTGCCGTCCTCGTCGGGATCGGCACCGGCGTCGGCCGCGCGGTCCCAGACCGGCGAGCCCGGGGGCAGCGTGATCCGGCCCTCCACGCTCGCCCGGCCGTTGGCGCGCACCCGGCCGGGGTCCGCCCGGCCGCCGAACAGCAGGGTCAGCCCGGTGACGACCATGGTCTTGCCCGCCCCGGTCTCCCCGGTGACCACGGTCAGCCCGGGCCCGAGTTCCAGGGTGACGTCATCGATCGCGCCGAGGCCGCGGATGTGCAGCTCGGTGAGGGCGCCGTTGCGCGGAGCTGCCGGCTGCGCCTGCTCACGCCGCGCCGTCCGCGTCGCCACCGCCCACCTCCTCGGGTCGGCGGGTGGCGCCGTCGGCGGTGTTGATGCCCCGGCCCAGCACGTTGCGGTGCCAGGTCGGCGCCTCGTGCCCGGGGCCGTGCGAGCGGGCGTCGCGGAAGCCGCGCACCGGGAGCCCGAACTTGGCGACCAGCCGGTCACCGAAGGACGTGGGGTTGACCCGGGCGATCCGCACCGGCCGGTCCGAGCGCCGCACCTCGACCCGGCCGCCGTCGGGCACCTCGACCAGGCGGCGTCCGTCGGCGGAGACCCGCGCCCGGGCGCCGTCGTGCGGCACGGCCACGGTGAGCACCGAGGTCGGTGAGGTGACCAGCGGCCGGGAGAACAGGGCGTGCGCGTTCGCCGGCACCAGCAGCAGCGCCTCCACGTCGGGCCACACCACCGGCCCACCGGCGGAGAATGCGTACGCCGTGGACCCGGTCGGGGTCGCGCAGAGCACGCCGTCGCAGCCGAAGCTGGTGAGCGGGTGCCCGTCGACCTCCAGGACGACGTCGAGCACCCGGGAGCGCTCCACCTTCTCCACCGACACCTCGTTCAGGCCCCAGGTGCCGCCGACGGACCGCCCCTCGTCGTCGAAGACCGTCGCCTCCAGGGTCAGCCGCTCCTCGACCTCGTACTGGCAGCGCTCGACCGCGGCGAGCATCTCCTCGACCGCTTCCGGCTCGGTCTCGGCGAGGAAGCCGACCCGGCCCAGGTTCACCCCGGTGATCGCCGCATCGGTCGAGCGGGCGAGCTCGGCGGCACGCAGGAACGTGCCGTCCCCGCCGAAGACGAGCAGGATCTCGGTGCCCTCGGCGGCCTGCGGACCGAACGTGCAGACCTCGGCGCCGGGGATGGCCAGGTCCACCGCCTCGTCGTCGAGCACCCGGACGACGAAACCGGCCCCGGCCAGCCGGGCGGCGGCGGACCGGGCGAGCGCGACGATGTCGGCCCGTCCGGTGTGGACGGCGAGCAGCACGCGCCGGACCCCGCCCCCTTCCCGCGGTGGCAGGCACTCGGTCACTGTGGTCCCTCCTGAACTGCTCGGTCGACGTCGTCCGGTTGCGGTGGTGGGGCGTCGCGGCGCAATCGGAGGAAGAACTCCACGTTGCCCGCCGGGCCGGGCAGCGGACTGGCCACCACCCCGGCGGTGCCCCAGCCCAGATCGGCCGCGGCCCTGGCCACCGTGAGCACCGACTCGGCGCGGTGCGCCGGGTCGCGGACGACCCCGCCACTTCCCAGCCGCTCCCGCCCGACCTCAAACTGGGGCTTGACCATCGGCAGCAGGTCGGCGTCGGGGGTGGCGCAGCTGGTCAGGGCAGGGAGCACGAGCCGCAGCGAGATGAACGAGAGGTCGGCCACGACCAGCTGCACCGGCCCACCGATCACCTCCGGGGTCAGCTCCCGGACGTTGGTGCGCTCGTGCACCGCGACCCGGTCGTCGGTGCGCAGCGACCAGGCCAGCTCGCCGTACCCGACGTCGACCGCGACCACCTCGCGGGCTCCGCGGCTGAGCAGCACCTCGGTGAACCCACCGGTGGAGGCCCCGGCGTCCAGGGCGCGCCGGCCGGTCACGTCGACGTCGAAGGCGGCCAGCGCGCCCAGCAGCTTGTGCGCGCCTCGGGACACCCAGCTGGGCTGGTCGGGATCGGTGCGGACGACCACCGGGGTGCCGGCCTCGACGCCGGTGGCCGGCTTGGTGGCGGCGGCACCGGCGACGGTGACCCGCCCCTCGGCGATCAGCGCGACGGCGTGCTCCCGGGAGCGGGCCAGCCCACGACGGACGAGCTCGGCGTCGAGCCGGCTGCGACGTGCCATCAGAGCTCGTCGATGGTCGACAGTTCGCGCTGCAACCGCTCGTGCTCGGCCTCGTAGACCCCCACGTGCTCGGCCACCGGCCGCTCGGCCAGTCCGGCGAACGGCGAGCCGGCCGGGGGGACGTCGCGTGCCGGCGCGTCCGGACCTGAGCCCGCGTCCGGCCCCGGAGCGCCGCTGGGGACGCCGGTCGCCGGGTCGGGCGCGGGCAGCGGACCGACCACGGGACCGCGCGGGGGGCCGGGCACCGGGCGTGGTCGTTCCGGGTGGCTCACGGTCCTCCTCCACGGGGTCGGTGATCGGGCTGCGCCGTCGGTGGGGCGGCGGGCTGGCGGATGGGCGTGCAGGGGGTCGGGGCCACGGCCGGGTGCTGCGGGCTCCCGGACCGGTCCGCCCCCGGGTGTCAGGTCGGCGGACCACGTCGCAGGTTACCGGCCCGTGCGGACTGCCCGCGGCGCGGCGGAGCACCCACGGACCTCCAGCGCCGCCGAGCCGCCGCCCGCCCCTGACCGGCCGCGCCGGTGTCGGTGGCCGCCGGTAGCGTCCCGCCCTGGACTGCCCCGGCCGGGACCTGCCCGGCCACCGGCTGGAGGAGGCACCCCTTCCGTGGCGACGCTGGACCAGTGCATGACCGCTCTCACCGGTTTCGTCGGCCGGTTGGCCGCGAAGGACGCGGCCCGCGACCTCGACCGCACCGTCTCCTGCCGGCTCACCGACCTCGGGCAGGTGGTGCAGGGCCGGCTGGCCCGGGGCGCCGTGCACGACATGACCGCGGTGCCCGAGGGGCCGGCGGTGCCCAAGGCCGACATCCGGCTGACCATGACCAGCGACGACCTGCTGGCGCTGACGGCCGGCAACCTGTCGTTCACCCCGGCCTGGGCCAGCGGCCGGGTGAAGCTGGAGGCGGGGCTGCGCGACATGCTCCGGCTCCGTTCGATGCTCTGACCCCGCGGCGGCGGTGAGCCGGCCGTCTCCCGCGTCGACGGCCCGGTCGACCCGGTCAGTCCGGGACGAGACCCCACCGCGCCAGCGCCGCGGCCGCCGGGGCGTCGGCTGCGCTGACCCGTGGCCGCCGGCCGCCCTCGCCGCTGGACCGGCCGTCCGCCGCCCAGCACGCCACGGCGAGGGCGCGCAGTCCGTCCAGCCCGTCACCGCCGTCTCCACCGGCGCCCTGCGAGCGCAGCACCAGGTGAGCGCCGGCGGCCTCGGCCAGCCAGCCCCCGCAGCGCCACCCACCCTCGACCGGCTCCACCGCCGGGTGCGGGTTGAGCAGTCCGGCGACGTCGGCTGCGAGCAGGTCCGGCCGGTGCTCGGGGACCGCGGCGAGCAGATCGGTCGGGGTGGCGACCCCGGTGAGGACGAGCAGGCTGGCTGCGCCGGCCCGCCGGGCGCCCTCGATGTCGGTGTCCAGGCGGTCACCCACGACCAGCGGCCGGTCCGCGCCCGTGCGACGGACGCACTCGGCGTGCATCGCGGGGTCGGGCTTGCCGGTCACCAGCGGGGCCCGCCCGGTGACGGCGCTGACCACCCCCACCAGCGCGCCGTTGCCCGGCAACACCCCGCGCGGGGAGGGGATGGTCGCGTCGGTGTTCGTGGCCACGTGCCGGGCTCCGTTCCGCACGGCCACCACGGCCTCGGCGAGCTGCGCCCAACCCACCCCGGGCCCGTAGCCCTGCACCACGGCCGCCGGTTCGTCCTCGGCCCGCTCGACGACCCGGAGCCCGGCGGCGGTCAGCGCGGCCGCCACGCCCGGGCCGCCGACCGCCAGGACGGGCGCGTCGGCGCCGACCAGCTCCCGGACGACCGTGGCCGCGGCCTGCGAGCTGGTGATGACGTCCTCGGCCGCAGCGGACACGCCCAGCTCCGTGAGGTGTTCGGCGACCTGCTCCGGGGTGCGCGCGGCGTTGTTGGTCACGAAGCCCAGGCGCATGCCCTGGTCGCGCGCGGCGGCGAGGGCCTCGGGCACGCCGGGCACCGCCGCGGGGCCGACGTAGACGACCCCGTCGAGGTCGAGCAGCGCGACGTCGTACTCGTCGGCCGGCGGCCTGTCGCTGCCAGCGGCGAGCGGCGGCCGTTCCGGTGCGGTCACGAGGGGGCCTCGGACCGGTCGGCGGGAACGGGGCGGGACGCGAGGATCGGGTCGGTCACGGCAGCTCCTGGGCGAGGTCGCGGCGGGCGCGCACGCCGCGCAGCGCCTGGGCGTAGTGGGTGAGATCGGGCCGCATGGCAACGGCCAGGGCCAGGTGCTCGGCGGCGAGTTCGAGGTCTCCGGCGCGGCTGGCGGCGAGCCCGAGGCCGAACTGGGCGTAGTCGTCGGTGGGGTTGGCGTCGATGATCCGGGCGAAGCTCTCGACCGCCTCGCGGTAGCGGCCCGCGTCGTACTGGGCGCGCGCGAGCGCCTCCAGCACGCTCCGGGAGGCCGGTTCGGCGTGGACCGCGCGCTCCAGCAAGGTGGCCGCGGCATCGGGGTGCCCGTCTCCCAGCAGCTGGAGGCCGCGCTGGTACCACTCGTAGACGCCGCCGTCCGGCTGACCTGGCTCCACTCCTGCTCCTCCCCGTCGCCCCGGCCCGGCCCCGCCGACGCCCAGCCGGCGCGAGCCAGCCGGCACCTCGCTCCTACCATCGGGCGGTGCCCACCCCGCCGGCGGACGTCCCGCCCTCCGCCGCGACGGGGCTGGACGTCCGGCCCTTCCGCGCCCTGGTCTACCGGCAGCACGACCCCACACACCTGGCCCGGGTGAGCTCGCCAGCCTACGACCTGGTCACCGTGGGGGGCCGCGACCGCCTGGTCGAGGCCGACCCGCACAACATCGTCCGCTTGATCCTGCCGCACGTCGACCCCGTCCCCGGGGGCCGCGTCGCACGCGACCGCGCCTCGGCGCGCGCGGCGGCGGGCAACCTGCAGCAGTGGCTGGCCGAGCGGGTGCTCGTCCGGGAGGACGTGCCGGCGATGTGGCGGTACGAGATGGCCACCCCGGGGACTGCCGCGACCACCGGATGGCTGGGTGCGGTGCGCGTGCCGCCGGCGGGGTCGACCGCCGTGCTGCCGCACGAGGACACGTTCGCTCCGGCCGTCGAGGGCCGCCGGATGCTGCTCGACGAGACCCGCACCGACCTCGAGCCGGTCGTGCTGGCCCACGACCCGGAGCCGGAGGTCGCCGAGGTGACGCGGCACTCGGGGCAGGGCGCGCCCACCCTGCAGGTGACCGACCCGGATGGCGTGACGCACCGGCTGTGGCGGGTGACCGACCCGCTGGTGCTGCAGCGGTTGACCACGGCCCTGGAAAAGACCCACGCGGTCATCGCCGACGGGCACCACCGGTTCGCGGCTGCCCGGGCCCACCAGGCGACCGGTGGCTCCGCGCGGTGTGCCGTGCTCGCCCTGCTCACGCCCACCGGACCCGGGGGACTGCGGGTGCAGGCGATCCACCGCGTCGTACCCGGTCTGTCGCTGACAGCCGCTGTCGATCTCGCCGCGACCGGGTTGACCGCACGGGACGTCACCCCCGCTGACGGCGAGGTCGCCGAGGTCTGCCGTCGCTGGGCACGCGGGGCGGACGGCGCGGCCGGCACGGTGGGTGGTCCGGGCTTCCTGGTGACCGACGGGAAACGCGTGGTGGAGCTGTCGGCCCCGACGGCGTCCCTGCTCGCGACCGTGCCGACGGGGGCCCCCGCGGCGTGGCGGGAGCTCGACGTGGTGCTGGCCCACCACGGTCTGCTCGGCCACCTGTGGCACCGCTCCGACGACCCCGCATCGGTGCTGGTCGCCCACGACGTCGACCAGGCGCTCCGGTTGGCCGGTGAGCGCGCGGGAGTGGCCCTGTTGCTCCACTCCCCCGCCCCGGCGGACGTCGCCGCGGTCGCCCGCAGTGGTGCCCGCATGCCGCGGAAGTCGACGCTCTTCCTGCCCAAGCCGCGCACCGGGCTGGTGCTGCGACCACACGAGGACTGACCGGGCTCATGCCGGCTCACGTGCAGTGCCACGGCTCGTGCGCTGCAGTTTGCGGCCTCGCCGGCAGCTGACCTCATAGGCCACGGCGGTGCCGGTGGGGGTGCGCCAGAACCGGCGTTGCAGCGAGCCCTCGACCTCGACCACGTCGTCGGTGCGCCAGGCCGAGGCATAGCGCAGCAGCGTGGGGACGGTGCTCACGCAGGTCAGGACGTCGGACTTCGGCGCCCGCGGGCGCGGGTTCTCGCGTCGCACCACCAGCTTGAACAGCAGCATCGTGTCCCCGCTGGGGAGCGGGCGCAGCTCGGGCGGGGCGGACAGCCGCCCACGCAGTACGACGTCGTTCCGGTCGATCACGGCCAGGCTCATACCGGCAAGCCTCGCCGGGAGGTGGACCGGCCGGCCAGGGCTGACCGCGAGTTGTGGACAGCCCCGGCCGGTGTGGACGACGGAGTTCAGTCCGTCGGCGGGTCCTGCTCGCTCCCGTGGGTGGGCGGCTCCTGGAAGAGCCGGGTGTGATCGCGCTCCACCGGCGGCGGCGTCTCCCCCAGCAGCTCCGCCACCTCCGCCTCGATGTCGGCGTCGGTCACCGGGCCGGTCACCGAGTCGAGCACCTCCTCGTCGAAGGCACCGTTCAGGGGGTCGTCGGCGCCCCGGCCCTCCGGCGCGGACGTGAGGTCGGTGGCCTCGTCGCCGGCCGCACGCACATCGTCAGCCTCGGCATCCGGGTCTTCTGCCTCGTCCTCGGGGTCCTCGGCGAAGTGCGCGCTGACCCCGGTCAGGTCGTCGGGATCGGCAGCCGCGATGACCGCGTACCACTGCTGAGCGACGTCCTCGTCACCCCGGTCGGCGAGCAGGTCGGCGTACGCGGTGGCCAGCCGGAGCCGGCCGAGGTCGGCGTCGCCGAGGCCAGCGGGCGTGGGCCGGCCGCCGAGCGCGGCCTCCAGGACCAGGACGGCGGCACGCTCCTCGCCCATGTCCCGCCGGGCACCGGCCTCCACCAGCCGCAGCTCGACGAGCTCTTCCCCCTCCGGCGACGTCTCCAACGCCTCCTGCACCAGTCGCAGAGCCGTCTCGGGGCGCCCCAGTGCACGTTCACAGTCGGCGAGCACGGCGCGGTAGCTCTGGTCGCCGGTCATCCGGGCATAGGCGCGCAGCTCGCGAGCTGCCTCCGCGTAGTCACCCGCGTGGTAGGCAGCGACCCCGACCGCTTCACGCACGACCGCGAGCCGGGACGCCCGGTCCCGGGCAGCCCGGGCGTGCTCGAGGGCGAGCTCGGGCTCCTCCTCCAGCAGGCCGCCGGCGGCCACCAGGTGCTGTCCGACGACGTCGGAGTTGCGTGAGTCCAGACCGCGCAGGGCAGCTCGGACAGCGGGGTCCAGTTCGCGGGCATCCGCCCACTCGGGCAGTTCCGGCGCAGCCGGACGCCGGACCCCGTCGTCCGGCGGGCCGTCCGGACGTGCCGGCCTGCGGTCCTGCCAGGACGGGCGATCAGGGGCGGCGGGGCGGTCCGGACGACGCTCCTGCCAGGCCCCTTCTCCGGTAGAGCGACCAGCCGCGCGATCCGGCCTGCGGTCCTGCCACGACGGCCGGTCGCCGCCACCAGAACGCTGAGGACGATCACCGCCGGAGCCCTGCGGACGCTCGCCGCCGGATCGCTGAGGGCGGTCACCGGCGGGACGCCGGTCCTGCCACGACGGCCGGTCACCGCCACCAGAACGCTGCGGACGGTCACCGGCCGGACGCCGGTCCTGCCACGACGGCCGGTCACCGCCACCAGAACGCTGCGGACGATCACCAGCGGGACGCCGGTCCTGCCACGACGGCCGGTCGCCGCCACCAGAACGCTGCGGACGATCACCGCCGGAGCGCTGCGGACGCTCGCCGCCGGAGCGCTGAGGGCGGTCACCAGCGGGACGCCGGTCCTGCCACGACGGCCGGTCGCCGCCACCAGAACGCTGCGGACGATCACCGCCGGAGCGCTGCGGACGCTCGCCGCCGGAGCGCTGAGGGCGGTCACCGGCGGGACGCCGGTCCTGCCACGACGGCCGGTCACCGCCACCAGAACGCTGCGGACGATCACCGCCGGAGCGCTGCGGACGCTCGCCGCCGGAGCGCTGCGGGCGGTCACCGGCGGGACGCCGGTCCTGCCACGACGGCCGGTCACCGCCACCAGAACGCTGCGGACGATCACCGCCGGAGCGCTGCGGACGCTCGCCGCCGGAGCGCTGCGGGCGGTCACCGGCGGGACGCCGGTCCTGCCACGACGGCCGGTCACCGCCACCAGAACGCTGAGGACGGTCACCGCTCTGCGCACCGCCGCGCGAGTCCCCACTACGGGAGCCACGGTGCCCGGCTGGGCGCCCGCGGTCGCTGGCGCCGTCCTGCCGCGGTGCGCCGGACCGCCCCCCACCGCCACCTCCGCGGCCGCCCCCGGAGGAAGCGCCTCGACCTCGATCAGAGCCTGCGGGCCCGCGACGCGGAGAAGTCATGGTGTGTACGTACCTCACTGGGAATCGGTGCACGCCTGAGCGCTACCGGATTGGATCGCGGCCAGCGGGCCGTCTCGTGGCCCTCGGCCGCACGCGCAGAGGAGGCCCTGAACGCACGAAACGGGGGCCGGAGCAGATGCTCCGACCCCCGTTCGTTCAAAGATTGTCCGGCGGCGTCCTACTCTCCCACCCGGTCCCCCGGGCAGTACCATCGGCGCTGAAAGGCTTAGCTTCCGGGTTCGGAATGAGACCGGGCGTTTCCCTTTCGCCATGACCGCCGTAACA